>JAJZPO010000055.1 GCA_021811155.1 Bacillota bacterium
CTTTCTGATACGTCAAGTAAAGGGGTAACCCCCAAAACTTATACTTTCTGATACGTCAAAAAATAGCGGGAGTATCTCCCGCTTTTCGTTTACGTTCTTGTTTATTTTACCAGGCGAACATGAACTGTTTCCAGCTACAGCCTGTCAATCTTCTCTTCCAGTCGGTCTAACCGCTCAAAAATTTGCGTGTTTACGTCCTGCTGAGACTTTTGGAAATCGAACAAGGCGTCAATTTTTTTCGGTTAGACTGTTGGGGTCTCCCAGTATTTTGATGAAAATATTCGTTTTCAGGAAGCAAAAAAGCCGGTTATCCTTACTTAAGGGATTTCCGACTTTTACTGGCTACATGACAGTTCAGCGATGTTCATCCTGCGAAAGACGAATTTGATAGATGACCTTTGGAATGGTACACATTCCTCACAAAAGGATACCATGCAACCGATGATGTATTAGAGTTAGATCTGACAGTTTACTAGTAGGGCCGACCGTAGTAACTGGAGTCGCCATAGAAGCGAATGGGTGTTGTACCGGATCCCGGTACGGCATTCGCTGCGTCTAGAGCCGCCTGGCGTATCGGTTCATAAGTCAACAGATCCACCAAAAAAGTATCAAAAGCGTATGAATCTGAATCGTAAACAGTTGTATACCAACCCAAGAATGCTCTGTTCGAGTAGCCTGGAATATGAAAAGCCCTCGCTAATCCATCATTAGCCGCACTTTCACACGAATCTACAAAAACAAAGTGCCAATTTCCAATAACGTCGTTCTTTGTAACGATACCATCGTCTGTGTCCATGACGGGTGCTCCGGTATTTGTGTCGTAATAACCATGTCCCGAATAATGGAATCCATAAGCATTTGGGTCGTTTTGCAAAAAATTTACTATGTCAGCTCTGGTTATCCATCCAATACTTGCCTCACTAGGGGAATATCCTAATCTACTAAATCCCTCTTGTAGCTTGAGAGCCGAATTAGAGCCGCAGGTCAGGCTTGATGTACCAAAGCACTGTGAAGAATTAGCAGCTAGTGCAGATCCCGGCATTACCAACATGAAAAGTATTATGCTAGTTAACACAAATCGCATTTTCTTTAGTTTATAGTTCATTAAAAACGCTCCTTTTTATTAGAGGGTCTGGTCTCCTCCTAATATACTCCCATCTTGTGCGTCAACCCAAACCAGTGCATTTTTATTTTGTCCATTACTAAATTTCACTGTCCATGCTAAAGTGGTATAATCTGCTTTGCTGTACGGTCCACCTTCAGTCCAGTAGTAATTCGGTTGTATGACATTTAGTTTTGCTTCAACAATGTCTTTGAAACCTCGTGGTCCGACTGTGGAGCTAGCAATATTAATAGCTTGTTCCTGTGTCAAAGTTACTTGGGTAGAATTAGGTGCTTTATTAAACCAATGGTATAGTCTTAGTCTGCCGTTGTCAGAACTAAATACGATCTTAACCGATTCATAGCCTGAGAGAACACCCGGTACTACTTCTTTTTCCCACAGGGCACTCCAATAGTCCGAATCTTCGTTGGTCACGCTAATGAGTTGATAGTCACTGGGTGCCTTAAGTTGGTTGTAGAGTTTTTTAGCCACTTTTTCAGCTTCTGAAGCATCTGTAATGGCATGCTGTCCAATGGCAAAATCCTTGTTAGATATTCCTACCACTTTGCCATCATAGGGATTGACATCAACCCATGCCCCTTTATAACGAAGTTGCCATAAGTCCTGTTGATTAACAGTATCTCTTACTAGCTGTAAGGTATCTAACTGTCCAGATTTAATGCCAAGAGTTGAAAGAATATCTTTGGCCTTAATAGTTGCGGTTTCTTGGCTAATAGCGTTTGCGAGGTTAGCTGGAACAAACGCTCGTTCATTCGATTCAAGCTTTTTCGGTATCCTGGTCAGGTCGCCGTTGTTTGCGACAGTAACTTGAGTCCCAACAACAAAGAAAACAATAACGATAACTGTTGCTAGCAGCAACTGCTTACACATTTCCCCACTCCTTTGTCTTCATTAATTTTTAGCACCACAGCCGTAGCATTCAGTTTAAGTGTATTGCATCAGCCCTAGGAATCTTGTAGATCTACGTAATAATACAATGATATTTTTGGACAACGATCTACATTAAAATCAGACTTGTAGAAAACCAAAGAATAAACTCACCTGCTTAAGGTAACCTGGTACACTTTCAACTCCTAGACTGTCGCTTGGTAATTTGATATGGATGTTTTTTGGTTTCCGTCCAGTCACGTCGATTTTCTCATTAACTGGAAATTCAACTTGCTTCCAATCAGTAATCGTAATTTCCTTACCGTTTACTCCATGAATTTTAGTGGGAGAAGATGCGCTTGCGATACGCAGCCAGTTAAAGGCCAAAATAGGGGTTTCTGCAGCAGAATCATGAGATAAAGCAAAAAAATTGTCTGATGAGGATGGTGGAGGCTGGCTCGCAGAAATTCCCCAGCTGACGGGCTGCATGTCCGACGGTGATTCTCCGGAGGAAGCCCTGGTAAACCTAAATGGTGCAAAAAAGGTCTGGATAGAAACCTGCCTGGAGCTTGGGAAGGAAATTCCGGAACCGGTTAATCCTGAGGATTTCTCCGGCCAGCTACGGGTCCGGATGCCTAAATCTTTGCACAAGGCCCTGTCAGAAAAGGTCAAAGATGAGAATGTCAGCCTGAATCAATTGATCATTTACCACCTGGCCAAGGGAGTTGGCCACAAAATATAAAGAAATATCGAAATCTATGAGGGCCTCCGGGTTTTTCCCACAGGCCCTCATGGCTCAGGAATATTCTTACCGGATATTTGGAAGATTACCACATATTAGTCTTAATGCTGTAACTTGATTCCTGCAACGGAGCAGGATTTGGCTCTAGTAACGTCGAAAAGATTCAAGGTGGTACGGACAACCGGACCTTATGGAAGATTAGGAGAGCCAGGCATGAAGCTGGATGCATCAAGTGTCGTTCCACTGTATCATCAACTTAAAGAAATACTGCGCGAGATGCTCAAAAACGGCGCCTGGGCAGAAGGGCAGGAAATACCTTCCGAAAGACTGCTGATGGAAGCGTATGGCGTGAGCCGGGCCACGGTAAGACAGGCATTAGGTGAATTGGCGCGAGAAGGACTGATCATTAGGAAACAGGGGCGCGGCACCTTTAGCAGTAAAGCAAAAATCGCCCAAAACCTGATAGGGGAACCAAGCTTCGTCCGCCAGGTATCTGAACAAGGTTTTGAACCGAGTTCAACGCTAATCGAAGCGTCTGTCGAAGCAGATACACCCGAACACATCGCCAAAGTGCTTGCTTTAACCACATTGAGGCAAACATTCCGCTTATGCCGCATCCGCCTGGTCGATGATGAACCGTTAGCCCTGGAGACCTTATATATCCCCCGCCATTTGGCTCCTAATCTACTGGGGCAAGATTTACAGACCTTAGCCGTGATGGAATATCTCCAGGCGCAAGGCAATTTTTCGCTCACTCACTCTGCCACATCCATCGAGCCTGTCCTCACCAACGAGTTTGAAGCTGCACAATTAGGAGTGCAGGCGGGTATGCCTGCCCTGTCGGTGGAGCGGACTTTCTACGCTGACAGCGTTCCTTTCTGTCTGCAAAAGAGAGTGATCAGGGGTGACCGTTCAAAATTCTTGTTGACTGTGTACCATAACTCCCCAACAGGGGAGGTGGTCAAAGTCGGCTTGGAAGTCCGGCAGCCTGGCCAGCCTCAATCGGTTTGAAATCCCGTGCCTGCGTCTTTAGCCAATCTTACAAAGAAGGAGTTAACCCGATGGATCCTGTAGCTTTCACTCTCATCACATTTGGCATGTCCCTGGCTTTCGGTTTTTTGGGGTCCCTGCTTGGACTGGGCGGAGGAATTTTTATCGTTCCCGCCCTTACCCTTGTGCTCCACCTGCCGATAAAAAGCGCCATCGGCGCGAGCATTATTTCTGTCATAGCCACTTCTAGCGGAGCAGCGGCTGTCTACGTTCGCGACCATATTACCAACATCAGGACCGGCATGTTCCTGGAAATGGCCACCACCACCGGCGCCATCTCCGGAGCCTATCTTATCGGCATACTTAAAGGGCAATATCTTTTCATCTTGTTTGCCCTGCTGATGCTCTATTCAGCCGTGATGATGTTCCGTAAGTTCAATGTGGAATTGCCGGAGGGGGTAACCGCTCACCCGCTGGCAGAAAAACTTGGGCTTAAAGGTTCCTATTACGATAATGTTTTAGGGCGTACAGTGACCTATCAAAGCGCAGGTGTCTACCAGGGCTTCGGCCTTATGTACATCGCAGGCGTATTTTCCGCCCTGTTAGGAATCGGTAACGGCGCCTTCAAAGTCATGGCCATGGATATGGCTATGCGCTTACCCATGAAGGTCTCCACTGCTACCAGCAATTTTATGATTGGCGTTACAGCAGCAGCCAGTGCAGGTGTCTACCTGGCCAAAGGAGACATCGACCCGGTTGTAGCTGCTCCGGTAGCTTTGGGAGTACTGACCGGGGCCTCTGTCGGCAGCCGGCTGCTTGGGCGCGTCAGAAACACAACCATCCGCAAAATCTTTGTACCGGTGCTGTTGTTCATCGCCATTGAAATGTTCTTAAAAGGAATCAGGGGGTAGCAAAATGACAACCTCAGCTACAAACAAGGCTGATCGGGAAGATCAATTGGTTTTGATGGAATTATTTATCGGCAAAGCTTTGCGCATTGGGGTCTTATTGAGCGGAGCGGTTATCGCCCTTGGTCTGGTGCTGCTCTTGCTGCAGACCCCAACCGCTTTCCCTTCCGCACCTTGGCAAGGCTTCCGGCAGATTTGGCACAGCCTGCTGCTCGGCGAACCTTTTGCTGTCATTAATGCCGGTTTGCTTCTACTGATATTGACTCCAATATTTAGGGTTGCTGCCTCAGTGGCGCTGTTTTTCTATCAGCGGGATTTTGTGTATGTGGTCATTACATCCTACGTCCTAGGTGTGTTGGTGCTGAGTTTCCTGCTAGGCAAAGCGGGGGGATGACATCCCCCCGCTTGCTGCAGTTAAAAGGGTAAAAACCCAAAAACCTCTATGGCGCCCCTTTTTCAGCGGGGGAAAACTCGAATTCTTCTGCACAATAGGGGCACTCCACAAAAATATTTTTCCCATCTGTGGTGCAGACCGGCTTGTAGATTATCATTCTGCAAGTCGGGCACTGTACATCTTCCTGGACTGTTCCCGCGTATCCCCTCAATTTACCCACTGCAGCGCCCCCTTCCCGTTTCCGTCGGTTGCAAGGGAATCCCTGCTAACAAGATATTCCGGACACCGTTAAGACTGCCACTCTTTCCGGTGTTTCTTAATTTTTAACGGTCAAACGGCTGGGGACTTTAGTTGCGCTGCTGTTTCCCCAAAACCTCTGACCGTTTTAACCATCCGTCCCCAATTGCCATATTATGGAACATAACGTACCAAAGATGGCAGAGAGGGGGTCGCATTTAACATGGCGTTTGCTGCAGCAGGTGGCGGAGGTTTTTTTTGGGGGGGCATTGCAGCTGTTGTAATCGTAATTCTGCTGCTGATAGCTCTGGGCTTGGTTTTTTAGCCAATGCGCATGTTTGAGCCACAAATCTAAAGGAGGTAATAACCATGGTGGGATACGGCGGCTTTCCCGGTATGGGTATGGGTATGGGTATGGGTATGGGTTATGGCGGACCAGGCGCTTATGCTGTAGCAGGTGTAGGCGGTAGTTGGTGGGGTATCGGTGCAGTAGCCATAGGCATCTTGATTCTCATCGCCATTTGCTGCGTTTTTGCCTGCGGGTTCTGATTAACCTGTTCAAAAATTTGACACCGCAATCGCTTGCGGTGTCTTTTTGTTTTGATTTTAAAAATAATTTAATATTAGACAGAATTAGCTAAAAAATCTGCTTGCATAATAAATTTAATACTGTATAATCTTTAATTGGGTGGAACGGAAAAGGGGATTCGAAGCTCTCGCTGGAACGGACGGCGGGGGCTTCGCCTTTTTCTGCGTTTTGTTGCCTGTGTCATTGGCCGGACAAGTTGCATAGACTATAATACACGTTTGGTTTGTTCTATTGGCGGTAAAAGTGCCCCTTTTTTGCCAAAACCCCCCCGGCCTTACGGCCGGGGGGGTGCCCGGTTATACATTCTTTTACTGGTTCTCTTCTATCAAACAGTTATATCTGACGAAGCACAGCCTATTACCGGCAAATTCCACTACATCATAATATTTTAGAGGCATATCGGCTACGCATGTAATGCCATTCACTTTAACCTTGCCTTTTCTGATCAGTCTGCTTGCCGCGTCATAGCCGATTTTACAGGCAACGATTTCTGACAGGATAGCCATTAACCCCTACCTCCCTTAGTCTCTCTATTTCCATTATAAGACTTTGTGAAATAGAGCACAAATGATTGAAAATTCTGAAAGGATACAACGCAGATTGTCGATACTGTCCCGAGTCTGCCAGCAAGGACTATACCTGCTTTATCCTAGTTTGGGGCCGAAAGAATAATGGCAATGGCCAGAAAAGCGGCAATCAGGCTTATTACACCGATCCAGCCGAAATTGGTCCAAAGGGAGCCGCCCAGGGTCCCTCCCACGCTGGAACCCGCATAATAGAAAAACAGGTATAAGGATGATGCCTGGGCCTTGTTTTTGTTGGCCCGCAAACCGACCCAACTGCTGGCAATAGAGTGGGAACCGAAAAAGCCGAAGGTAAACATGGCAATACCCAAAACTTTGACCAACAATGCTGGCGCCAGCGTGACAAGTGCACCCGCAAGCATAATCACAATTCCTCCCCAAAGGACATTGCGGCGCTTGAAGCGGTCCGCCAGGCGCCCCATCCAGGTGGAACTGAAGGTGCCCACCAGGTATATGGTAAATATCCATCCCACCCAGGTCTGACTAAGGTTGTACGGTGGAGCGACCAACAGGTACCCGATATAGTTGTAGAGAGTCACAAAGCTGCCCATCAGCAAAAAACCAACACCAAACAGCAAGAGCAGGCCCTTGTTTATTAAATGGGCCAGCAAGGATTGGAGCAAATTCCTTAATTGCAGGGGCTTGGGTTTGAAATTGGCAGAGGGAGGCAGGGTCAGCCAAAAAAACACGCTGGCCGCTAAACCCAGAATGCCAACGATGCCTATCGCTGCCCGCCAGGAAAAGTAATCTGTCAGCGTACCGATGATTATCCTGCCGCTCATCCCACCAATGGAGTTGCCGCTTACATATAGTCCCATGGCCAGACCCAGGCTGCCAGGGTCTACCTCCTCACTCAGGTAGGCCATGGCGATGGCCGGAAGGCCCGAAAGAGCCATCCCCTGCAGCACCCGGAACAGAATGAGCACGTGAAAAGATGGGCTCAGGGCCGTCACCCCTGCCAAAAACGCCGCGCTGAACAGGGACACGGCCATCATGGGTTTGCGGGCCCAGGACTCAGACAGGGAACCTGCTATCAGCATGCATACTGCCAATGCCCCTGTGGTCACGGAAAGGGACAGGCTGGCAATAGTGGGCGAGATTTGAAATTCGCGCGAAAACTCTGGCAGCAGAGGCTGTGTGCTGTAAAGAATGGCAAAAGTAACGAACCCTCCAAAAAACAAAGCCAGGTTAACCTTGCGAAAAGCCGGCATTCCTTGCCGCAGATAACTCAATTTGGGACCTTCTTCCTATTCTTTCAATATTACCCCATGGGCTTGTCCGCCCCGGCTGCCCTGAGGGCAGCGTTATAGACCTGCTTGAGCGGGACTCTATATAGTTCCGCTTGTCGTTTGCAGTCTGCGTACTCCGGGGCCAGATTTACTTCCTCGCCCTCCATCAGGGCCTTTTTCACCCTGATTTCGCCATATTCTGTCTGAACCGATACGATTTTCCGTTCGAGGCAAAATCTTTGCCACTGCTTAACCCTGACCCCAATGGTTGAGGTTTCCCGGAACACAATACGGACCATTTGGGCCTGATCTTCTTCCCGGCACAGAACCCTCAGGATAACGGCCGGCCTGTTCTTTTTCATCTGGATAGGCACCAAAAAAACATCCAGGGCGCCGTGTTTAAACAGGCTCTCGAAAATATAGTCATAGAACTCGGGATTCATGTCGTCCAGATTGGCTTCAATTTCCACCACGCTGTCAACCGGACAGGCAAGGCCCCGCAGGGTCTCTTCCTGTTCCTGACCCAGTACCGCCCTGAGCAGGTTCGGCACCCAGAAATCCCGGCTTCCCGCCCCGTAACCGGTGGAGATTACCTCGAGCGGCGGCATGGGACCGGATCGCGCCAGAGTGGAGAGGATGGCTGCACCCGTAGGGGTGACCGTTTCCCCGTCGTGTTCTGAGCCGTAGGCCTGCATATCTTTTAACAATTCCATTACCGCCGGTGCGGGCACCGGAATGATACCGTGCTGGCACCTGACAAACCCCTTGCCCAACGGCAGGGGTGAAACAACCACTTTATCCACTTGCAGCAAGTGCAGAGCGGTTACAGCTCCCACAATGTCTACTATAGCGTCTACGGCTCCCACTTCATGAAAATGAACTTTTGCAGGATCGGTTGCGTGAATTTTCCCCTCAGCCTCAGCGAGCCGGCGAAAAATACTTATGCTCTGTTCCTTGATCACGGGGTCTAGCTGACTGCCATCTATGATCTCCAGTATCTCATCCAGGTGACGCCCATGCCTGTAGCCGTTTGAGTGAATGCGGTCGTGTGCCTCCGAATCATAAGGCCGCCCTTTTAGGTCCAGCACGTCAAACTTTGTGGCGCTGAAGCCTGCCTTCGCTGTTTTTACCGCCTCAATCCGGTATTCGTGCAAAGCCAACTTGTCCAGTTCCGCCCTGAGCTCTGCCAAGTCCAACCCCAGGTCCAGGAGCGAACCCAGAATCATATCCCCGCTCGCCCCTGCAAAACAGTCAAAGAACACTACCCGTTTACTGCCGGTCATACTTTCCTCCTGATTACACCTGATAGGAGCCAGAATAGGACAACGGGGACGGTTCTCCCGTCCTAGCAAATCTTGCTGAATTTTGACTCCTGACTCCTGACCCAATGTTACACCATGTCCCAGCCTTAGGCAAAGGTTTTCCGCCAAGACCCATGCTGACGGCCGTACTGCCCATTGACACCTTATCCAAGTGCTGGTAGACTGATTTCCATAAGCTTAATAAGAATGCTCTTATCCGGAGTGGTGGAGGGACTGGCCCGATGAAACCCGGCAACCCGCCTGGAATCCTGGCCTAAATGGCAGGAAACCCAGGCCCGGTGCTAATTCCTGCAGAAGACAAAAATCTTCTGACAGATAAGAGGAGCGCAGCACCCGTGGCCTCTTCTATCTCGGAAGAGGCCTTTGCTTTTTGGACAGGAGCGTTTCTTGCGGAGGGGGGAAGAATTATATGGAAAAAACCTATGCAGAAATCAACGCCAGGATCAAAGCCGGCAAAGCAGTAGTTTTGACAGCGGACGAGCTGATATCACTGGTTGAAGAGAAGGGCCTCAGTCAGGCTGCCCGCGAGGTGGACGTGGTCACTACGGGCACCTTTGCTCCCATGTGTTCGTCCGGGGCCTTTTTGAATTTTGGCCATACCAAACCACGCATGAGAATGCAGAAAGTTTGGCTTAACGGAGTTTCCGCCTATGCTGGAATTGCGGCAGTGGATGCTTATATTGGCGCAACCGAACTGCCTGAAGACGACCCGCTCAATAGTAACTATCCCGGCGAATTCCGCTACGGCGGCGGGCACGTGATTCAGGACCTGGTAGCCCGCAAGCCAATAAGGCTTAAAGCTCTATCCTACGGCACTGATTGTTATCCGCGGCGCGAACTGGATACTACAATTACCTTGGATGACATTAACGAAGCTACCCTCTTCAATCCCCGTAACGCCTACCAGAATTACAACTGCGCCGTGAACCTGACTGCCAGGACTATCTACACCTACATGGGCATGCTGAATCCTCGCCTTGGCAACGCCCATTACTCCACATCAGGCCAGCTCAGCCCTCTGCTTAAAGACCCCCACTTCCAGACCATCGGGATCGGCACCAAAATCTTTCTCGGCGGCGGGGTGGGACATGTGGCCTGGCACGGTACCCAGCACTTTCCCTCCATCCAGAGCGGGGACGGCAGGAATCTGGGGCCGGCCGGGGGCACCCTGGCAGTCATCGGGGACTTGAAACAGATGAGTCCCAGGTGGTTGGTGGGGACCAGCTATGTCGGTTACGGTGCCACCCTGAGTGTAGGCATAGGCGTACCAATCCCGATTTTAAACGAAGAAATTGCCCGCTATGCGGCAGCCACCGACCACGAGCTGTACGCTCCTGTTGTCGACTATGGCGAGGCCTATCCGTCACGTACCCCGGGCAACCTTGGTTACGTTAGCTATGCCGAGCTGAAATCAGGTAAAATCAAGCTAAACGGCAAGGAGGTGCCCACGGCTCCACTTTCCAGCGTCCCACGGGCCCGGGAAATTGCCTCGACCCTGAAGCAGCGGATCGAACAGGGGAGCTTCCTTCTGACTGAGCCGGTACAGTTGTTGCCTTCTCCCGCCGACGGCCGCACGGCAAATTTCTTAAAAGGATGATTCCGCAGCTTCAGGCCAACATATGGTCTTAGTGAAAGATTGTTTAAGCCGGTGTGCCTGCCGTATTTGAAGGGAGGAAAATTGCTGTGTCGCCTAAAAGGATAGTTCTGCGCTTCGGGGCGGACATTTCTGATAAACCGGTAATTTACCGCCTGGTTAAAGACTTTAACCTGGTGGTTAATATCGTCAAAGCTAATGTGAACCCCCGGAAAGAAGGCACCATGGTGCTGGAAATTACCGGAGAGCAATGGGGTGAGGGCCTTGATTACCTGCGCAGCCAGGGAGTCGCGGTGCAGGACCTGAACCAGGAGATCATCCGCAACGAGGACAAGTGTGTTATGTGTGGCGCCTGTACCGCCATCTGTCCTACAGGCGCCCTGTTCCTGGAGCGCCCCTCGATGGAAGTGCATTTTGACGGGGACCACTGCATTGTTTGCCAGCTTTGTCTTAAAGTCTGCCCCATGCGGGCTATGGAGGTTTCGCTGTAGTTGGAATACACGGAACGGGATTACCGGCAAATGCACCGCCAGGATGACTTGGTACATTTTCAGGTGGCGGTAAAGGAAACCGACCTGGATATCGGCATCCGCCGGGAGCGCCACACGCCTGAATTTGTTGCTTGGGTGGAAAGCCTGGTCAGGGAGTGCCGTTCTCCGCTGGAAGCATACATCCAGCAGAATCCCGGCTTTGTCAAAGCCCTGGAGCCTTATGATGTTCTGCCAGATGCGCCCCCACTCGTTCAGGAGATGGCCCGGGCCGGACGCTTGGCCGGAGTCGGACCAATGGCTGCGGTGGCAGGCGCGGTGTCCGAATGGGTAGGCCGGGCCGTATCCCGCCGCAGCCGTGACGTCATCGTGGAAAACGGCGGTGATATCTTCCTGCGCTCAGGCAGAATCCGCCACATCGGGGTATTTGCAGGCCAATCTCCGCTCTCCAATCGCCTGGCAATCGAAATTAAACCGGACCAGACCCCTCTGGGTATCTGTACATCCTCCGGCACCGTGGGTCCCTCCCTAAGTCTCGGCAAGGCCGACGCGGTGGTGATTCTGTCCCCCTCAACCGCTCTTGCTGACGCAGCGGCAACCGCTGCTGGAAACGTGGTGCAAAGCGCAGACGACCTGGAGAAGGCCATCGACCTGGCCGCGCAAATCCCAGGGGTCAGCGGGGCTCTGATCATCAAGGGAGAGCGCCTGGCCGCCTGGGGACAGGTAAAGCTGCTCCCCCTCAAGCCGAAGTGAACCTCCCCCGCCTGCACTACCGTTAAGAGGCGGAGGCTTCCGACCAGCTTGGTCGATTGTCCCAATGATATCCTGTTTAGAATATCACACCATTAGATGTGGGTACAAAGACCAAGTACAGTCGGCAACAGTATGCGGTTTGCATGCATACTGGCCCGGTTCAGGGCATCTACTACTTTTTGCCTTAGGCAATCCGCAGATACTTTCTTGAAGAGAATCTCTCTTCTCGCCGATCATGATAAAAGAACCTATGCCCGCGCGGCAGAGGTTCTTTTCTTGCTTGGACCAGCCTCCTGCCTCGCCTTAGCACGGCCAGGAGACGAATTCAGTTAAGCGCTGTCCCCGGGGGACCCGTTTCACTGGTGATGGTGGTGGCCAGCGTGGTGGTGGTTGCACACTTCCCCGGTCGAGACAAATTCACCGCGGGCATAGCTCTCCGCCACGTGCTTGATCGATCCTGATGCTCCGGACAATACCTGAATCCCTTGGAACTCCAGTCCCTGGATTGCTCCCGGCCCGATGCCGCCGGCGATCAAAACCTCTACTCCCCGCTCCTTCAAGAGGCCCGCCAGTCCGGCGTGATTATGCTGCAGGGCCGCAGCCGAAACTGACTCCATGTTGACAATCCGGTTTTCGGCATTGATCTCGATGATGGCAAAACTCCGGCTCTGGCCAAAATGAGGGTTCACTTCGCCGTAATTATCGGGGATGGCAATTTTCATAGCAATTCCTCCTAGAATAAATGTTGTCCTCCAACACCATTTTGGGTGTATGCCCTTTTAACAAACATTTTACCAGATGCAGGCCGCCCTGGACAACTCCACGGTTCTCCATTTTTTTGGGTCTTGGCATTAAACTGCGCCCCCGTATTGTTTCGTTACCCCCATTATACTATGACAGAGGATTTTGTTAACACCGCCCCGGAGCGGTGTTTGCTGTTTCCAGTGCGTGTCCGGGCCCGTTCTTCACCCCGGTCCAGGCCGGCGAATAGTATAAAATGTAAAATGATGGTATTTGAGGCGATTTGGATGGATGTTGCAAACAACGCTGTCCTGCCCCCGGCGGACTTGGACCTGGAACTGGAATATGGACTGCCATCTGCGGCAATAACCGCCAGACGCCAATCCGTTCTGCGCATCAAGAGTGACACCGAGGAGTATGCCCTGAAGCATGTCCAATTGCCCCTGGAAAAGCTGCTTTACCTTCTTTCCATCAAGGACTTCATGTGGGCCAGAGGATTTACCTCTTTCCCCTTCATAGTTCCCACTTTACAGGGCGAATATTTTCTTCCCCGGGAAAGCGGTATTTACTATTTGTTGCACTGGATACCAGGTCGTGAAAGCAATTTTCTGAACCATAACGACCTGATGCTCTATGCCGCGGTTTTGGGCAGGCTGCACCGACTTACTAAGGGTTTTCACTCTAGCGGCAGCGATTGGCAGGGACGCTGGTCCGCCGGTCTGCAGAAGCTCGCTGCCTTGGACTGCTCCCATGCTTCCCGCCTTTCCAGCCTGCGCGAGGTCGTCCCGGAGGTAATCAGGGCCGGCGCCAAGACCCTGAGTCTGCTGCAGGAGCCGGAAGTGGCCCGCAGCCTGCGTCAGCCGGCCGTTGTTTGTCACCATGACCTTAGCAGCCGGAATTTTCTCATCAGCACCGGCAACAGGGGATTTCTGATTGATTTCGAGTGTGCCCGGGCAGATGTGCCAATGCTGGATCTGGCGCAATTTTTGGAAAGGGTAATGCTCTGGCGCAACTGGGATCTAACCCTCGCCCTGCAGCTGTTGGCAGCATATACTGAAGAGAACCCCCTGACGCGGGGTGACCTGGGCGCTCTGCTGGCTTTTCTTTATTTTCCCCGCTCTTTGTGGGGGCTTGGCACAAGTCCTGTGCTCAAAGACAGCAACCCCCATGCGGTGAGAGAGAGGGTTGAGCGGGCGCTGAAAAGCCTGACCAGCCACCAGGCCATCGACCGCTTGAGCGGTCTGCTGGGGTATAACCTTTACAACAGGGGGGAAAGAAGCCTGGCACCCGATTCTTTAATCCGGTAGGAAATAGGACGCCGGTGGAACTCCTCCACCCTGATTTCTTCGCTGTCAGCGAGATCATGCTCGAAGTCTTGTTCCAGCCGCGCTGCAAACTCCCGGTTATAAACGAAGGCGCTGATCTCAAAATTGAGCCTGAAACTGCGCATATCAAAGTTAGCCGACCCGACGCTGCCTATTTCACCGTCAATAATCAGTATCTTGGCATGAAGAATTCCTTTCCGGTAACTGAAAATTCTCACACCGGCCTCCAGCAGTTCCGCAAAATAGGAATGGGAAGCCCAGTAAGTCAGCTTGTGGTCGGGTATTCCCTGAAAGATAATCTTCACATCCAACCCGCTCAGGGCAGCTGTTTTTAAAGCCATCAAGGCGCTATCGTCAGGAATAAAGTACGGTGTTTCAATGTAAATCTTGTTTTGTGCACCGGTCATAGCTGTGAAGAAAACCTGCAGAATCGGCTCCCAGTCCGAATCAGGGCCGCTGGCAGCAATCTGGCTCAACTGCTCCCCAACCCTTTCCAAGTGTGGATAATACTTGCGCCCGTCCACACTGCGGCGGGTGGCAAAATACCAGTCATTGAGAAAAACTGTCTGCAGAAAGTGAACTGACTCCCCTTCAAGGCGAACAAAAGTATCGCGCCAAAAACCAAACTTTTTGTTGCGGGAGAGATACTCGTCCCCGATATTCAGGCCGCCAATGAATCCGAGCCTGCCGTCCACTATCACGATTTTGCGGTGGTTGCGCAGGTTGAGCTTGCTGGACAGGAAGGGAAACCGGACCGGCAAAAACCATTCGGCTTCTGCCCCGGCCCGCCGCAGCCCGGACAGGCCTTTGGCAATCTTACGGCTCCCCCACCCATCAACAAGCACCCGCACTTCAACGCCGTCTGAAGCCTTGCCGGACAAAATCTTCAGAACGTCCCGGCCAACCTCGTCATCCTTGAAGATGTAATATTCCAGGTGAATAGAGTCCTTAGCCCCTTCCAGCGCTTCAAACAGGGCCTTAAAGGTGTCTTCGCCATTGGTGAGTACCTCCAGCCGGTTGTTGACTGTCAGGGGGGCCAGGGCGTCTTTCAGAAGGAGCCTGATAAGCTTCTTTTTTTTCGGGCCCTTGTCCCCGATGACCACATCGCTGCCGG
This sequence comes from Bacillota bacterium, assembly GCA_021811155.1. Taxonomy (GTDB): domain Bacteria; phylum Bacillota; class Desulfitobacteriia; order Desulfitobacteriales; family JAJXUE01; genus JAJZPO01. The sequence continues at coordinate 15,001 of JAJZPO010000055.1, forward strand.
CGAGCCTTCTCTGCTGATTATTTACAATCCGCTCCAGCCTGCTTTCGATGCTATCGTTGCGGCGCATCAGCTTGCGCCGGCGGAAAGTGCGGCCAAACACCAGGTACAGCAGAGCCCCCAGCACGGGAAGTACTCCCAGGATCAACAGCCAGACTACTGTCTTGGCCGGATCCCTGTTCTCCAGGAAAATAACCGTTCCCAGGAAAACAAGCTGCAAAAAGGTTATGAGCAGAACCACCAGGATGAAAATCTCTACCACCGCCTCATAACATCCTGACCCGGCCGGTGTCCGGAAAACAGATCAGGGTGTACATAGATATAATGCCCTTTGGGGCGCCACATCTATCACTTCGACCCGGGAGAAAGCGTCACTCATCTCCTGATGTCCATGCTGAATGAAATTAAAGTAATCCCCGCCCTCGGCCCACTCAACCACGTCGGACAGAAAACTTCTCTGCCGGTTGTATTCATAAAATATCACCAGCCCCCTGGACAGGCGGGCCGCTTCCCGGTAAATCTTTTGCCTCAGGCTTGCCGGCAGCCCGTGCAGCACCAGGGAAGAGATTACCAGGTCGAAGCTTTCGCTCTCGAAAGGAAGGCCCTGCGCAGCGTCCCCCACCTGCAATTCCACAGGGAAGCCGGCGGTGGATTTTGCGGCTTGTCTGACCATGGCGGTTGATGCATCTACTCCTTTGACTTTATACCCCAATTCAGCAAAACAATAGAGCAGCGCTCCCGTGCCGCAGCCGATATCCAGCACTCTTCCGCCTTGCGGCAGCTTAAAGCGGCCAAGGTGTTCAGCCAGCACACCCCGATAACCTCTTACCTGGGACTGGAAGAACATGTTGTAGACAGGGGCAATCAAATCAAATAGCCTGATATGCTTGTCAAAATCTGTCATGCCAAATCTCCCCTCCATATACTATAATTATCCCATGGATCAGCCTGTCTATAAGGGGTGGGAGTAATTGCCAATCAACATTGGTGTGGACTTGGACGGAACTGTTGCTGATAACCTGCCACTGCTGACAGAGACATTAAATGCACACTGCGGCAAGGAACTCCGGTGTGAAGATATCACTCAGTATGACCTGTGCGGTCTTTATGGGTTAAGTGAAGCGGAATTTTACAGTTTGATGGGAACCAAGGAGCAAGAAATTATCTCCCGCTGCACGTTGATTCCTCAGGCGCGTGAGTATCTGGAATTCCTTGTGAGAGACGGATATGAAGTGCATATTATTACCGCGCGGCACCCCGGCTACAAGCAGATTACCGAGCGATGGCTTAAGGAGAAAGGAGTTCCGTACAGCGGTTTGCACCTGCTGAACTCCCATGACAAGCTGGATACCTGCCGTGATCTCGGAATCTCCCTGATGGTTGAAGACAATGTCCACAACGCCATCCAGTTGGAGCAAGGCGGCGTAAGGACTATTCTCTATACTGCGCCGCACAACCGGGACTGGCCCTGGAATGGCTTGCGCTGCCTCACCTGGCAGGATATATACCTTACTCTGCTAAGAATTTCAGGACGGGTACTCCCGTCCTGAAATTCTTGCTTAAATTTCAACCCTCTGCTGCCTCTTTATCTCTATGTTTGATGAAGGCTTCCGCCACCTGCGGGAATGACAGGTAGGAAAGTATATCTTCGTCCCGGGTGGTCAGGTCCTTTAAATCCTGCTTGGTTTTTTCAAAGGCCGGTTCCAACGTATCGGCATACCTCCCAGTCAGGGGCTGCTTGCTCCTCAAGGCTTTTTTGGCCACCTCTTCGTTGAATTTGCCGGGAATTTTGCCATATTCACCCCGGAAATAAGCGATAACCTCTTTCAGCACAACCTTATACCTTTCCCCGGTGAGCACGTTGGCCGTAGCCTGGGTGCCTACCATCTGGCTCATGGGCGTCACCAGAGGGGGGTAACCAAGGTCCTCCCTGACCTTGGGAACTTCGGCAAGAACCGCATCCAGTTTATCGATGGCATTCTGTGCTTTCAGCTGGGATATCATGTTGGAAAGCATCCCGCCGGGAATCTGGTAGGAAAGGGCTTCCGGTTGAGGGGTGAGAACCTTCGGGTCCATGACGCCGGAGGAGATGAACTCCTCCCGCACCGGTTTGAAAAAATTATTGATGTTTTTCAGCGTGACAGGGTTCAGCCCGGTGGTATACCCGGCGTTTTCCAGAGCGAAGTGCATGGTTTCAGTGGGAGGTTGGGAAGAACCGCTGGAGAAGGAAGAAATCGCGCAGTCTATTCCGTCAGCGCCGGCTTCCACGGCCTTAAGGCAGGACATTTCCGCCAAGCCGTTGGTACAGTGGGTGTGGAGGTAAACCGGCACCTTGACCGCGCTTTTGATGTCTTTGACCAGGTCATAGGCCACCTGGGGCATAATCAGTCCGCCCATATCCTTGATGCAGATCGAGTGGGCCCCCATTTCCTCCAAGCGTTTGGCGAGAGTCTCGAAGTTCTTGACATCATGAATTGGGCTGACCGTATACACCAGGGCGCCTTGAGCGTGCGCCCCCTGCTTAATGGCCTCATCCATGGCTGCTTCGATATTCCTCAGGTCGTTCAGGGCATCAAAAATCCTGATAATATCCATGCCGTAGGAGACAGCCATCTTGATGAATTCGCGCACCACATCATCCGGATAGTGCTTATAGCCCAGGAGGTTTTGCCCTCGGAGCAGCATCTGCAGGGGTGTCTTGGCTACTTTGTCTTTAATCTTTTTCAGCCTTTCCCAGGGATCTTCATTCAAGTATCTCAGGCAGGAATCGAAAGTGGCGCCGCCCCATACTTCTAAAGAATAGTACCCGGCCTGATCCAATTCTTCCAATATCGGCGCAAATTGTTCATAGGTCATCCTGGTGGCAATCAAAGACTGATTCGCATCTCTTAAAATAGTTTCTGTAATGTTAACTTTTTTCATTTCTTCACCTCGTGTAAATATTTTAACATGAGGACTGTCCTCAAATCACCACCTTTTCTACAAAAATACAGTATATTCTAAATCTTTCGCAAGGTAGAAAGGCCACCTTTCACCTGCAGCCAGGTTCCAGGGTGGCCTCCGGATTTGTTTTAGAGCTTGAGTGATTGGGCTTTGCCGCTCCGGTGCACATTAACCAGTTCAGCCAGAATGCTCACCGCAATTTCTTCAGGGGTTTCAGCGCCGATGTCCAGGCCTATGGGCGCGTGAACCTGCTGCAGGGCTTCGCGCGGGAAACCTTCAGCCTCCAGTTCCTCCAGCAGCGCTTTTACCCGCCGGCGGCTGCCAATCATGCCGATATAGCCAAAAGGCCGTGAAACGGCTTCCTGCAGGCAATCCTTGTCATGGCGGTGACCCCTGGTCACAATCACCACAAAAGTCTTGGGCGGAGGATTAAGTTCTTGTACCGACTTGACAAAATCACCGCAAATCACCCGGTCTACACCCGGAAAGCGAGCCTTGTTGGCAAAACTGGGCCGGTCATCTATGACAGTCACATGATACCCGAGTATTTTGGCCATGGCAGCCAGGGGCAGGGCAATATGACCTCCCCCCAGGACCAGCAGTTCAACCGGGGCTGGAGCAGGTTCAAACAATAACTCCGCCTTGCCTGTTCCATCCAGTACCGTTTCCAAGACAAAAGTCTTGCCTCGTTCCCTGGCCTGCACGGCTCCCTGGCGCAGGGCTGCCTGCACCGGCTCGCCTGCTGTTCCGGCTGCATCGTCCTCCGTCAAGCGGATAAACCATCTCTTGCCCCGGGGCAGGTCTTCCGGACGGGAAGTGCCGGTTAAGGTGACCAATACCGGTTCTTCTCCTTCCGCCAGGGCGTCAAGATAGGCTGCCAGGAGCTCTTTGCTTTCTCCTTGCCCGGCAGGAAGCACATCGATGAACACTTCCATGATTCCACCGCATACCATGCCCTCGTCTTCAGCCACATCGTTGGTCAGATTCACCCAGTAATTGGTGGATGAGTTATCAGTCAGCGCATTCAGGGCCTGCTGCCGTACTTCCGCCTCACCGCATCCCCCGCCGATGGTGCCAAAGGTTTGCCCGTCGGGCAGGATGAGCATTTTAGCCCCTGGTTTGCGCGGAGTCGAGCCTTTCACCCGGGTGATAGTAACCAGGGCCGCAGCGCTCTCTCCCAGGCATACCTCCCGCAGCGCTGCATTAAACTTATTATCCATTGAGCCTACCCCCTCATTGAAGGTGCAGGAGCGCTTCCAAAACGCCCCCGGCCACAGATCTGGCTTTGTCTGAAATAGTAAAGCAGTGCTCCCTGGTACAGCGGGGATCCACATCTCCCACCTTAAACCCGGGGTTCACCCTGAGGCCGCTGCGCAGGAGCCCCCGCAGCACCCCGTCAATTGCGGCTTTAACCGGAGTTCGGTCTACAGTTGCCACCGTTTCCCCGGCCTTGACCACATCACCTATTTGCCTGATACCCTGAAAAATTCCGCCGGCCGGAGAACGGATGAGGCGTTCCACTCCATACCCGCCTATTTCACCCGGGATGCCCGTATCAGGACTGGCCGTGCCGCTCAAAATCACCCGTCCCAGGTCATGGCCCCTCTCGGTTTCCACTACCGCATGCACGTCCATCCCGGCTGTAAATCCGGGCCCCACTCCGATTACCACCGGCGCGTCGCTTAATTTTGTGCCCAAATTCCTTTTGGCAATGATAGCATCAACTACCGCCCTTGGATTCAGAGTTTTGAGCGATTTCCATTCGGGGTCAACCAATACGGCGATTTTACCCGCTTCAATGATTGCCGCAGCTGCCCAAGCCGATTCAGCCAATTTGGCTGTCATTCCCTCAACCTGGCATTCACCCAGGTATACAGCTTCAGCAAAGGACACCGTCCTGCGGATCACTGTCGGCTGCGCGATTTCCAGCATCAGTACCCCATAACGGCTGCGGGCCAGACGGTGGGCCACACCGGTAGCCAGGTCCCCCGCTCCTTTGATAATGACCAGTTCGCCTGACATTTATTCCCCTCCTAACCGCTGTTGTCAGGTAAGCTCAGAGTATTCGCTCCAGGTGTCAACATCCAGCAGAACTCCCCTGTCTGCTACATCCACCAATACAACTTCCCCGGGGTGGCGCCTGATTATCTCCCTGGCCCCGGCATCACCCTTAAGCGCCCTTATTTCCGGAAAAAAACTCTCGTCAAAAATCACAGGGTTGCCGCGCTGCCCCTTATAACAGGGGGCAATTATACCTCCCTGCCGGGCATACTCATCAATTAGCAAATCGATAGTTTCCGGTTTTAGCAAGGGTTGATCCGCTAAAACAAAAAGCGCCCCCCGGGGGGTATCCGGCATCCCGGTCCCAGGGCTGGCGGCATCCAGTCCAAGTCTAACAGATGTGCTCATACCGTCAGCATACTCCCGGTTTAACACAACACGCACAGGCAGCCCCGCAATCACCGGAGAGATTCTCCCGGCTTCGTGTCCCAAGACTACAATAGTTTCATCAGCCTTTGCGCTCAGCACGATTTCCAGCACATGGCGCAGCATTGGCTTACCGCCATACTGCAACAATTGTTTGGGCCTCTTCATCCTGCTGGAAGCGCCTGCCGCCAGGACTATCGCGCTAATCAAGCCTAATTCCCCCCAGCACAAACGCTTTTTCCGGGCGCTGGAACTGATTACAGCGGATATGCCGCTAAAGCTCTCATTTCCTTGCCAAATCCTTCGGTCAGCACACAACGGCTGATTTGGACGCGATCCAGCCGTTTCAATTCCGCCAAAACCTGTTTCCACTGCTCAATCCGCGGCCAGGTCCCCCCGCTGATAACCAGTACCTTCTCACCCCTGCACTCTTTGAATATCCCCTGCGGGTGACCGGCCAGGAGCGCAAGATCCCGGGCTGAGATGATCTCTCCCGTCTCCTTGCCCAATAATCGCAGCACCGTATCCAAACGGTGAGTGTTTCCGCCGGAAAGGTTCTGTCCAACAGCCTTGAGGTTCAGCACGCCAAGAGTGAGAGAACATGTCTGCGGCACAATTGGTTCCCCGGCCCCAGGCGCCTTGAGCAGCTTTTCCCTGGCCCCGTCAGCTTCAACAAAGACGTATGGGACCATGCCGCTCTCAAACAGCCGGTCCAGCCACTCAGGCGGCAAGCCCGTGACTTTTTCCTCCTGCAGCCCGGAAAACCATGCGGCGTAATTCCTGGCCTCAACACTGAATCTGACCCGTTCGGTTCCCTCCTTGTAGTCATCGGCAAGGACCGGTTCAAATTCCGCTACCTGGCTGAAATACATTTTAGCTGTGGCCGTAAGCAGGAACCGTTCCTTTTTTGCCTTAGCCCGGGCACACATGCTGAGCAAAAGCGAGGTCTTGCCTCCTGCCCCGACAGCGGCAAAAATACCCGGGCCCCGTACTCCCAATGCCTGCGCTAAGTCCATACAACCCGCTCTCCCTGAAAGCAAGAAATGCGCGCTTCGTTTTTCCTCAGCGCGCGCATTTCCCTGCCGAGGCTGAGACATGCATGTTCAGTCTCAGCCTCTCTAGGACTAGGACCGCGCTAGCCTCGGCCCTC
>JAJZPO010000056.1 GCA_021811155.1 Bacillota bacterium
GCGCTGGACTACAAGGCAATACAGGATACGTTCGGCACCGATTGCTACAACATCTATTTTCGGCAGGAGGTGTTCAACAAATTCTTGAAGAAGATATCCCTGTAGCATAACAAAATTAAATACGATCTAAACGCGAAAAAGCCCATAGTTTCAATGACTATGGGCTTATCACCTTTTTTAAACTGTAAAAGTCAGGTTATAACATATAATGCCTGTACAGTACTAATTAGGAGTCAGAAGTCAGAATTCCCGAATGGCAAATGCCGAATAAACTTTTTTGCCGCCACATAATTGTTAGAGAGGCCGCTGCAGTTTTTCAACGGCCTCCCCAGTTTGGGACGAAAAGAGGGCGGTTCCTGTGGACAGGTCGGCTGGATTGGCCTTAGGTGCGGTATTAGTGATGGTACTGCTGCTTTTTGCTGTTACTCCGGCCCTTGGTGACACAGCCGGCTTTAGCGGCAGCAATGCTTATGCTCACGTCGAGTTTCTCTCCACCCAGGTTGGTCCGCGCCCTCCCGGGAGCAGGGAGGAAGCCAGAGCCGGAGAGTATATCTTCGCGAAACTAAGACAATTTGGCTGGCAGGTCTCTGTCCAGGAATTTACCAGGGTAACTGCATTGGACCGGGGAAGTCTGAAAAAATACTCCTATGTCGCCAGCCGCAATATCATCGCAGTGTGTCCGGGCAAATCTTCCGGAGCGGTCCTGATAGGCGCCCACTATGATTCAGCCGATTTCAACGTCCCCGGAGCGGATGACAACGCTTCCGGGGCCGGCGTACTGCTGGAACTGGCCCGGGTACTGGGAAGCAAGCCCCAAGAGAACAGCTATATTTTGGTGTTCTTTGGCGCCGAGGAAGCAGGACTGGTAGGTTCCCATTACTTTGCGGAAAACTACGACCTCTCCCAAGTAAGATTGATGCTCAATTTGGACATGGTCGGTGAAGGGAGCAGAGTGGCCCTGGACGGGGGAGGCAAGATCTCTACCCCGCCTTGGCTCCTGCGACAAGCTTACAAAACGGCAGGGGAGCAAGGGCTGAAGCCGGAAGTCCGGCGTGACCTGATGCTCCTGGCCAGGGATTCGCATGACGGGGGGACAAGCGACTTTTCACCTTTTTTGGACAAATGGATCCCTTCCCTGGGCCTGGGCCAGGGAGGCAGGACCCCGGCCCACTATCATCAGCCGTCCGATACCATGCAGCACGTGGATGCCGCTACCCTGGAAAAGTTTGGCCGGCTTGTCCTGGCCCTCTCCAACCAGCTTCCGCCGCAGCCGGCCGGACGGGAGTGGCATGACCTCTACTTTCCGGTTGATACGGGATTGGGACTATTTATCCTGCCTGCCGCTGGGATCAGGTTATTTGTGGGTGGCTGCCTGGTTTTGGCGCTCTACTGGCTGGTGGTCAGGCGGCGGCGCATCTGGTTCAGCCTGGGCTGGATCGTGCCCATTTCCTGGCTGGCATCCTCTCTGGCCCTGGGGGCAGGGTATCTGCCGCAATACCTGATCAGGTTAGTAAAAAGAGTTGATGAGCCTTGGTTTGCCCATCCAGGCTTTTATGTGGTGCTCCATCTTAGCGTTAGCCTTATCGTGTTTTACTGGCTAATCCAGTTCAGCTCCCGCCTTCCCGTGAAACTGGTTCCCCGCGACCCGGAGGTTTACTGGGCAGGAAGTCTGATTCTCCTTGGGGCTGCCAGTGTGATAATCGCCATGAATCGCTGGGATTATGCGGTCTACTTTGCCCTGTGGCTGTTATTTACGGTATTGAGCAGGTTCGGGCGTGGACTGTTCCTGGCATTCATTGCCCCGCTCCTGGTTTACCAGGTCCACTGGCAACTCCTGAATTCCCACCTTTGGACGGAGTTTTACCGTGTCTTTCTGGCTCATCCCGTACTCTTTTCCCTCATTTATGGTTTTGGCCTGCAGCCTTTGGTAATGGCCGTGCTGGCCCGCCGCATGCACCGTCCTGCGGCCTGGCCGCGCCTGTCGGGCAAAGTGGCAGGTGCGGCAGTCCTGTACATTATCATATCCGTAACGGCGGCGCCGGCGTACTCCCAAACGGCCCCACAACAATTGACCATCCGGGAGGAATACCAGGCACACCGTCTCAGCCTGCAAGCCTCGGGCAAGGACAAGATACCTGCCTCCCTGAGTAAAGCGCTGGGCGTCCAACGGCAAAAGAAAGTAAGCATTCCTCTTGCGGGCGGCAAGGAGCCGCTGGCTGTTCAGATGAACTCCAAAGAGGTACAGTTGAACAAGGAGAGGCTGGTGACTGTTGATCTCACCCTGGCCTACAGCGAAAGCCCGTACATGATCAAGCTGAAGCTGCGCTCGGAGCAGCCTTTTACATTGGTCAACGGCGGCAACTTTTTCCCTCTGGGCAAATTGGGCAAAAGCGTTAAACTTAACGGCGAGGCTACAGGCGGGATATACGGCCTGGTGCTGGAGCGGACCGGGCAGCAACCGCAAGGGTTCCAGCTCTATCTGAAAGCCGGAGCCAAAGTGAAGCTGACACTGGAAGCCCAATACCGCAGGCAGTTTGTGGAAAAAAGGTTCGACCTGCCGCAAACACTGCTCAAATATGAAAATTGGTGTGTATTTACGGCAGATATCTAAAGGTTAATCTTGGCAGGCATAACACAGCCTTTTCGGTCAGACACTAATGACAAATGTCAGTAGGATGGGTTCACTTTGCCTAAGTTGGTAGCAGTTGAAGACAGCCTGAGCAATGTCAATCAGGCCCTGCGCGGGCAGTTCAGCAACCGGGGCGAAGAGAAGTTTGTCCTAATTTGCATTGTGTCTGAAGAAGGTGACAAATAGCCAGTACATAGTAAAGGTGCGCCGCATTAATCCTGTCGGATGTTTGGAAACTTTGTCTGCCCTGCAGGAACAATCAAGCCTGTGCTGAATAGAAAACAGGAGAAATGTTGAAGCAGGTGAGCAGTGTGGGACGGGTACCGCTGGTCAAGCTTTTTCTTTTCGGCTTGGGCGCCATAACCTTTGGCATTTATGGCTATTATTTGATTCTAAGCCTGTATCCGCAGCAACCGGCCGTGGAGACTGCTGTTTGGGTTCAGGTTGCTGCACCGGAGCTGAAACTGCGGCAGGAACCGGCTGACGAAGCGCGTGCAGTGAAAAGCATGAAATTGGGTGATCAGCTGCAGGTGTTGGGAGAGAAGGAGAATTGGCTCAATGTCCGGGACGAGCAAGGAAACTCGGGTTGGGTCAGCCGGCTCTACATAGTACTGAGTCCCCCGGGGCTGCAATAAGGCGTGCGATCCTGCACCTTGAAATTAAGCTCATCCCTAAGGGACCGGCCCTTATTTTTTGCGTTTACCCAGGCCGCCAGCTATGGTTCGCGTGTCCAAAACTCCTGGCCCGCCGGGCCGGGGCCAAGCTGCAGACCCTGGCTATTGACGAGGGTTTGACAACTATTTGCCAGCAAGCGTATAATTAGTCAAACGGATAAGAGGTGACCCTTCATGCAGCACACTTTTGACTCCATGTGTGAGAAACTTCACGAAGGAGCCTATAAGATAACACCCCAGCGCGAAATAATTTTGCGGGCTTTTGTGGAGCACGGCCAAGGCCATTTGAGCGCGGAAGACGTTTATAATCTTGTAAAGAGCAAGAATCCGGACATCGGACTTGCGACGGTATACCGTACCCTGGATTTGCTGGCGGAACTGGATATCCTGCAGAAGATGGACTTCGGGGACGGCCGCTCCCGTTACGAATTTTGTGACAAGGAAGAGCATAATCACCACCACCTGATTTGCCTGAAGTGTCACCGTGTGGCTGAGTTTGACGATGACCTGCTGGAAACCCTGGAGGCAGTGGTTGCCCGCAAAAGCAGCTTTAAAATAATGGACCATGATCTGAAGTTTTATGGGCTGTGCCGGGAATGCCAGGAGGCTGAGGCTAGGATTGAATAGTCGGCTTTTAGAGTCGGAATACAGGAGTCAGAATTCAGAATCGGGAAGCCAGACTGTAGGGACCGGAGAAGACAGAGTTGGAAGTCTCTTTATTGTATAAGCAAATGAGAGCTGGAAATGTATGCTGGAGGTATTCTGAGTTCTGAGTTCTGAATTCTGAATTCCTCTACAGAAAGAAGCCACGTACCTTGGGTATGTGGCTTCTTTCTGTCAGGCTCACATGTGGTCGTAAATTGCGGTCATTTGACGAGTGAATCTTGAGCTGCGGGGAAGGTAATTGACGCTTTACCAGAGAATGTAAAACCGGATATATTTTAGGAAACTGGTTTGGGGGAGCTGAACATGCAAGGCCTGACCAAAGAGACCGGTTTGAAGCAGCGTTTACCTGTGGTAAAAGGGACCAGCGAAGTAAGGACAGCCCTAAAGACTCTGGGGTATCGTTTTGCAGGCGGCCTTTTAGTTTTGTTCGGCCGGTCTGAACGGGCTGTCTCCATGCTGGGCAAGGCAGTGGAAAGGGATAAGAGGAACCTGAAGCTCAGACTGGACTTGGCCCAGCTGCTCATTCGTCAAGGCAGGACGTCCGACGCCATCTACCAACTCCAGAAAACCGTCCTGACCATAGGGCCGAACCCTAACCTGCTGTACTGGCTGGGTGAAGCATATTCTCTGGAAGGCAATCAAAAAGCCACTTTGCAGGTGTTAGATCGGGCAGGGAGTATGGCTCCGGCCAACCCCGAGGTGTGGAAGGCAAAGGCCCGAGTTTTGCGGCAGCAGGGCGAACTTACTGACGCCCTTGCTTGTCTGGAGCGGGCCGCAGCGGCCAATCCCAGGGACTTTGGCGCCCTGAATGACAAGGGGTTCGTCTTAATGGAACTGGGGCGGACGGAGGATGCACTGATTTGTTTTGAAGGATGCCTCAGGCTTAGGTCAAGGGATGCGGGGGCGCTGGCCAACAAAGGAATTTGCCTCGGTAAGCTGGGGCGCTATTTCGAGGCTATGATTTCCCTGAAAAGCGCATTGAAATTCGGCCCCCCCACGGATGTTCTGTACAACAACCTGGCCGTGGCCCTAAGCAACCTTTCCTGCTATCCGGAAGCCGTGGATGCCTACCAGAAAGCGCTGGAGCTGGCTCCGGAGGACTGGGAAGTCATGTCAAACCTGGCCGCCGCCCTCGGAAAGTGCGGCAGGTTTGAGGAGGCGTTGGTCTATTTTGACCGTGTCCTGCAGGCAAACAGCACGGACCCCTTGGTGTTGAACAATGTCGGGCAGTGTTTCGAAGAGCTCAACCGTATGGACAGGGCCTTGATCTGTTACAGGCAGGCTCTGAGTATAGAGCCTGGAAACAGAACCGTAATCTTCAACCTGGGGGCTTGCCTGATAGCATTGGGGAGATTGGAGGAGTCACGGGAGCTGATGTTTACCCATCTGACCCAGGACAACGGCGACCGCAAAGCCTGGGGACTTTTAGGGGAAATATACGACAAACTTAGCCAGTATGATCTGGCTGTGGACTGCTATAATAAGGCTCTTGGCCTGGAATAACCCCAGACTGTTGCCAGACTGTTGAAAAATTTCTCCCAGCTTTGTCGCAAGCCCTGCCGCCGTCCTCAACGTACGTTTAGTACGCCTCCGGCGGCAGGGCTTGCTTCGCGCTATGCTCGTCTTTGAAGAATCTGGAATTTGAGGCTAATCTGGGGCGTGTTGTCCGAGGTATTTTTTTGTTCCTAGCAGTCGTCCATCATCATGCGGTAAAGGCAGCGGGGGCGGCAGGTTGTGGACTCCGAGTTGCACTCAAAGGCTACAACACAACCTTCACAATCCTCTTCCTGGCAGCGTGTTATCTTTACCTTAACCAGCTTGGAGGCAGAACTGCATACTTCTTCTCTCGATTCAACTATCTGCTTCATCTGACCGCTCCACGTTTTTTCATTTAGTATATACCTGTATTTACAAAAAATAAATTATTATTAAAGGCTGGAACAAGATACGGAAGGAAAAATGGCGTTTCCGCTGGAATATAGAGAATATTGTGAAAGATCATGACGCGGATAATTAGTAATTACGGAGGTGGTTTTGCAATGATGACAGCCCAGGAGTACATGGAGAGCATGAAGAACTATAATCCCCGCATTTTCCTGGGGGGGAAACAGGTGCAGTTGATGGATGATCCCACTACCATGACTGTGCTGAAGGCTAATGCCAAGGTGTATGAACTTACCGAAGACCCCCGGCACGCCGAGGTAATGACCGCCGATTCGCCTTACACGGGCGGCAAGGTCAGCCGTAACCTGCATATTTCCGGCAGCACAGCAGACCTGGAAAGAAGAATGGAAATGGCCCGCTTGACCAGCCAGGCTTTGGGCACGTGCAATTACCGTTGTGTCGGGGCCGATGTCATAAACGCCTTGGCCGGCATAACCTGGGAAATGGACCGTGAATTAGGTACAGAGTATCACCAAAGGTTGATTAACCACCTTGAATATTTGCAGGAAAACGATTTAGCCTGCAGCGGCGGCGTGACGGATGCCAAAGGTGAAAGAAACAAGCGTCCTGGCCAGCAGGATGACCCGGACGTCTTCGTGCACGTGGTTGAAAAAAATGAAAAAGGCATTGTTGTCCGGGGAGCCAAAGTAAGCCAGAGCGGAGCCATCGGCGCGCATGAGACCATCGTCATTCCCACCATGGGCATGAAGCCCGGCGAAGAGGATTTTGCCGTGGCCTTCGCCGTACCGAACGGAGCGCCGGGACTGACCTATATCCTGCAGTATACCCCTTTTACCGCTGAACGCGAACTAAACGACACCAAGTACCTGGGCAATCCGGAATACGGTCAAAGGGAAACCTGCATTATGGTTTTTGACAACGTGTTTATTCCCTGGGAACGGGTATTTTTGTGCGGGGAAACCAAGTACTGCGGCAAACTGATTGCCCGCTTCGCCAAAACCCACCGCATGAACTGCGGCGGCGCCTGCAAGGTCGGGTTTATCGATTTGATTATCGGGGCCAGCCAGCTGCTGGCAGAGTACTCAGGGGTACAGAAGGCGCCGCATATCGTAGATAAGATCACCGACATGGTCAGGATCAGTGAGACTGCCCGGGCCTGTTCCGTGGCGGCAGCGCTTAAGGGCGCTGAAGAACCCTCCGGATCCGGCTTTTACCAGCCCGATGATGTTTTTGGCAACGTAGCAAAGCTCACCGTGGCGGATGGCTTTTGGGATGTAATGAAGTGGGCCGGGGACATTGGCGGGGGATTGGCAGTGACCATGCCCTCCGAAAAAGAACTGGAAAACCCTGAAACCGCCGAGTATGTGCGCAAATTCATGCGGACATCAGCGCCGGCTGAGGCCAGGCTCAGGATGGCCAAATTTATTCAGAATTGGAGCTCCGGACTGCACGGCGCGGGGACCTGGCACGGAGCAGGTTCACCTATGGCCCAAAAAATGGCCCTCTACAGCTTAACGGACCTGGAAAGCAAAAAACGCATGGCGAAAGAATTGGCGGGACTGAATGACTAAAATTATTGACACTTTTTGCTCGCTTGTAATATAATCTTACAAAAGTGAGATTTCGCAAAGGCGATGACGGAGAAAAGTAGGTTAACGGCATCTTTCCAGGGAGGGAGAGTCACAGACTGGAAGCTCTTCCATGCATGCCCTAGCTGAAGTTCCCTCCTGAGCTGCCGGCTGAACGATTAGAGTAGGCTTGGACGGCTGCTTCCCCGTTAGCAGGAAGAGGGTATCGGAATCGAAGTGTGAGGCTCGAAGTTCGAGGTTCGATTTGAGTCGGACAGTTGGGCTTTGGCCTTGGATTAATTCCCGTACCTGATTGAGTTGGACTTTCGGTCAATTTGGGTGGTAGCGCGGGTAACTTCCCGTCCCTTAGGGACGGGAAGTTTTTGTTTTACCCAGACCGATTCAATCAGGGGAAGGGAGATTCCTGTACCTTGACAAAGCGGGCTGTTTTGCAGCTAAGTTGGGTGGTACCGCGGAAGAACCACGGCTTTCGTCCCATCAGGTGGTGTTTGCCGTGGTTTAAATTTTCGCAGGGAGGTAACGATAATGAACAACCTCAAATTGGCCGGCGGGAAACGGGAAAAAACTGTGATTGATGTCAATGGCACTCTGTTTGGGGGCGGGGAAATAATCCTGATGGCGGGGCCCTGTGCAGTCGAGTCCAGGGAGCAGGTATTGCAGGCAGCAGCAGATGTTAAAAAGGCCGGAGGCAAAGTTATGCGGGGCGGTGTATTCAAACCACGCACATCCCCCTACAGCTTTCAGGGCCTGGGCCCGGCGGGATTGGACTACTTGGTTGAGGCTGCTCGGGAGCATGACCTGCTCTGTGTCAGCGAGGCCATTGATGCCGCCAGCCTGGAACTGATCGCGGCAAAAGCCGACATTATCCAGATCGGCGCCCGCAACATGCAGAACTTCTCCCTGCTCAAGCTGGCCGGCAGCCTGGATAAGCCAGTATTGTTAAAGCGGGGATTGGCCTGTACGGTTGAAGAGTGGCTGTTGGCTGCCGAGTATATTATGGCCGCGGGAAATCCGCGTGTCATCCTGTGTGAGCGGGGGATAAGGACTTTTGAAACCAGCACCCGCAGCACACTGGATTTGAGCGCCATCGCCGTAGTGCGGGAGTTGTCCCACCTGCCGGTCATTGTCGATCCCAGTCATGCTGCAGGCCGGCGGGAACTGGTGCCTGCTTTATCCAAGGCAGCCATCGGGGTTGGGGCAGACGGCCTGCTGATTGAGATGCATCCTGAACCGGAAACTGCCAGGTGTGACGGCATCCAGTCATTGAGACCGGGGGAACTGCTGCAGCTGGCCCGGGAGATCACACACCTGGCTGCAGCCTTGGGCAGGACCTATCCGGGGCCATCGACCAAAGCGGAAAGCCTGGATTATCCCGAACCCTCTGCTCAGGCGGAAACCCTGGATACACTGCGGGGCCAAATAGATCTGGTCGACAGGCAAATTGTGGCCCTGATCGCTGACAGGCAGGAGTTGGTAAGAAGGGTGGCAAACCACAAGCAGGTTGACAAGGTGCGTGACGGAGCCAGGGAGAAAGAAATTGTTGACCGACTGGGTAAATATGCTGCAGAGTTGGGATGCTCAGCAGATTTGGTCAAAGACCTGTATCATGTCATGTTTAATCATGGCGTCCGAACCCAAATCGAAACAAAATTGGCTGGTTACACCAGCTGCACCGGGGCAAAATAGCAGTGAGCCACTTGACCGGGGCCCCGAATATTGATTCAGGGGAGAACCTCTATTTTTCAGACTAGGGGTGCAAGGATTTTTGACACCGGCAGCGAAAATACCTCAGGTTAAGTCTTCCAGCAGGGCTTTAGGAGGTTCGAGTGAGAAAATTCGCGGTAATATTGGCAGTAGCGATTATAGTTCTGATCGGTTGCGGCAGTCAGCCTTCGCCGGGCAGTTCGGGGTGGCCGCCGGCGATTCCCCATCAGGTCAGTCAGAACATGGACTGCAAGCAGTGCCACCTGACGGGAAAGAACGGCGCCAAAATCACCAAACACGCCGGCCGTCCCAACTGCACCAAGTGCCATCGAGTCAAACAATAAGCAAAAGATTAATGGCCACTGAAACCAGTGGCCATTGGACTATGGTTAAACCCATATAAACTAGCGAATCCGGCCCATGCCGCCACCAGGAGGAATAACGGCCCCGCCTGAAAGTTGTTGCTCAGCCAGTTGAATCATGCGCTTGGTCATTTCGCCGCCTACCCGGCCATTTTCACGGCTGGTACGGTCCCCGCCCAGGGTAACTCCCATTTCAGTGGCAATCTCATACTTGAAGTTGTCAAGAGCTCTAGCGGCGCCAGGAACTGCAGGTTGATTGGTATTGCGTTCTCCAGCCATTTTTGATATGTCCTCCTTTTAGGTTTTTTGAAGTGGAGCCTACTAATAGATTGGTTAAAAACCACTAAATAATACACGCAAAGTTCTGGTAAGCGTGGAACTAATTAACATGCTTGTTCACAAGCAGCTGTCCCAGGTCTAAAGCCCGCACCGCAGCACCCTGGGCCGCAGGATCAGCCGGACTGTACACTCCGCCTACAACCATAGTGTCGACCACTTCAAAGCCGAAGCGGCTAATCAGCGACGAAACTGATTTGATCATGTTTTCATAGGCATTTTCGTCCGCATAGCCCTGGGTCAGGACAAGTACGGATTTTTTTCCGGCGGGTACGCGGCTGACCTGATCTGCCCCTTTAAGCGCGTAGAGCCTGTCCAAAAATAGCTTGGTTTGGCCGGTGACATAAGCCATGTAAATAGGAGAAGCGACTACCATCAAGTCAGCCTGCAGGATTTCATCATAAACAGGTGTCAGATCGTCCACTAAATCGCACTTTTCCTGTTCTTTGCATTTACGGCAGCCCTGGCAGCCTTTAAAATTCAACTCATTTAAGTTGTAGAGCCTGGTTTCGGCTCCGGCTGCTTTAGCTCCCTGGAGGAGTTTTCCGACAACGAACCGGGTAGTCCCGTCATTTCTGGGACTGCCCAAAAAAGCTATAATTTTCACCTGTCAGATCTTCCTTTCGCCAAGCTGATTTATCTCTCCAATCATTTATATTAAAAGTTTTACTTGACTTTGGGAAGAGGGACAGTATGTTTAGGCATAGCTCAACCGATGAGTTCCGATCCTGGTGTTTATCCTGTGAGCACTTACTGCGCATACTAGAGGTAAGTAAGTCCATTTTCCTTTTATTTTAGGGTTGTTGGTGCTAAAATAGGTAAAGATATGCTGGTCCAGACGCCGTTTGGAGGAATTTTGTTGTATCGAGTCAGCGTAAGATATCATTTTGATGCTGCCCATTTTTTGCGGTCCTATCCGGGGAAATGCTCCCAACTGCACGGCCACCGCTGGGTGGCTGAAGTTATGGTTAAAGGCGAAGAACTTGACGAACTCGGCATGCTGGTGGACTTCGGTCTGATCAAAACTGAGTTAAATAAAGCTTTGACCGAGTTAGACCACCGTCTAATAAATGAACATGCATACTTTCAGTCTGTTAACCCAACAGCTGAGAACCTGGCCAGGTACTTGTTCGAACAGCTGCGGGCAGCGTCACCTGGACTGGAAAGGGTGAGCGTATATGAAACACCTGATGCGTGGGCTGAATTTGGGGAGGATTAAGGTATGGCCGGGATAATCCTTCTCTCAGCTGGTTTGGATTCCAGTGTGGCGATGGCGCAGTTTTTGCGTTCGGAATCCGGCGGCCTGGCTCTAACCTTTGATTACGGCCAGCGGGCCGCGCGGCAGGAAATCTCCCGCTCCCAGCGCCTGGCTTCCCACTACGACCTGGAACATCAGGTTATCAAACTGCCTTTTTTAGCTCAAATCACCGGCACGGCCCTGGTCAACAGAGATCAGGAGGTGCCCGAGGTGGAAGAGCAGGATTTGGACCGCATTCTGGACGTAACCCTGGATTCAGCCGCTAAAGTCTGGGTTCCGAACCGCAACGGACTGTTTGTCAATATTGCTGCAGCCCTGGCGGAAAGCCGCCGGTATGAATATGTTGTGGCGGGATTTAATGCCGAGGAAGCTGCAACTTTTCCTGACAACAGCCCCCAGTTTGTTCGGGCCGTCAACCAGGCCCTGTCTTATTCAACCCTCAATCAGGTGAAACTGGTTAGTCCGACGCAGAACCTGAACAAGATGGAAATTGTCAGGCTGGGCCAAGAACTGGAGATTCCCTGGGATTCGCTGTGGAGCTGTTATCACGGTGAGGAAGTGATGTGCGGCAAGTGTGAGTCTTGCCGGCGGCTGCGCCGCGCTCTGGAGTCCCAGTCCCTGCAGCAGGTGGCGCAGTCCCTGTTTGGAGATTTGACACAGGAGGATTAGGAATGCAGGTTCATATCGCCAAGTCTCCCATGACCTATGACGGCACCCAGTTGAGTTCCCTGTTTGCCTACAAGAATTTCGCAGTCAGGGGGGACAGCGTTGCTGTGTTTCGCGGGCCTTGCAATGTTGCGCTCAGCGAGATGGTGGACATGGAAGACGTCCTGGCTGAGGACAGAATTTACAGTGAAGACATGCTGCACTTTATAATTGAGCATTTTGATATGGATTTGGAGAAGACTGTCACCAGGCAGAGGCTGTTTATCGCCCTGATCAAAGAGCGGCTGGAAGCCGGGGGGATAGGTGGCATAGTGCGCCAGGGAGATGACCTGTACCGGGGCTCAGACAAACTTTCCGTTTCTATCGCTACTTTGTCCCCTGTGTCTTCCATGATCCACATCGGGTTAAACGTGAGCAGCCGTAATACCCCGGTTCCTACGGTCAGCTTAGGCGATTTGGGAGTGGCGGATGCCCTTGAATTTGGCAGAGAAGTAGCAGAAGCCTATGCCGCTGAACTAAGCGGCATCAAGGCGGCACGCTGCAAGGTGCGGGGTGTAGGCTGATGCAGGCCAGTCTTGTTGAGGTAATGTCCTCGATTCAGGGAGAAGGATTGTTTGTTGGCTGCCGCCAGGTTTTCGTCCGCTTGCTCGGCTGCAACCTTGCCTGCCCCTATTGCGACACCCCGGCCAGCCTGGCTGAATCCAGGCAGTGCAGGGTGGAACAGACCCCGGGCAAAAGGGACTTTATTACCCTTGAAAATCCGATGACTCCCGAACGGGCAGCCGGACTGCTGCAGCATTTTGACTTGGCAAAACATCATTCCATCAGTTTTACCGGAGGAGAACCACTGCTGCACGCCGGGTTCCTGCAGGAGGTAATCCAACTGCTGGGAGCGCCTCGGCCCTTGATTTTTCTCGAGACCAACGGCATCCTGCCCGATGAACTCGACAGAGTCATCGATTGGATAGATATCGTGAGTATGGATATCAAACTGAGCGGGGAAATCCGCTGGGAAGACCACGCCAGGTTCCTGCGCCTGGCTTGTCGGAAACAGGCCTACGTAAAGATTGTTGTACTTCCCGATACCTCAGACCGGCTGATAACAGAAGCTGCGGCCTTGATTGCTTCGATTGACCCGGCACTGCCATTGGTCCTGCAGCCGGTTACCCCTTATGGAGCAATCCGCCGGTCTCCGTCTCCTGAAAGAATGCTTCAAGTCCAGGACCTGGCTCTTGAGAGGCTAAAGAATGTGCGTGTGATTCCCCAGACACATAAACTCATGGGACAGTTATAGGAGGATGATGATGGACAAGGAACTGGAAGGGCAATCACCCTTTGACCAAGAAAAAATTGAGACTGCGGTCCGGATGATGCTGGAAGCGATTGGCGAAGACCCGGAACGGGAGGGACTTAGGGAAACTCCCGCCAGAGTTGCACGCATGTACACGGAAATTTTCCGCGGCCTCGCCGAGGACCCGAGAGAGCATCTCAATGTGCAATTCAGCGCTGCCCATGAAGAAATGGTGCTGGTACGGGATATACCGGTCTATTCTATGTGTGAACACCACCTGGTACCTTTTTACGGCAAGGCGCACGTAGCTTACATTCCCAAAGGGGGAAAAGTGACAGGTCTTAGCAAACTGGCGCGGGTGGTAGAGGGATTTGCCAAACGCCCTCAACTGCAGGAACGCCTCACATCCCAGGTGGCGGACTCAATTATGGAAGTTCTGAATCCGCACGGAGTTATTGTGGTTATTGAGGCAGAGCACATGTGCATGACCATGCGCGGTGTTAAAAAAGCGGGCTCAATGACGGTAACTTCGGCTGTAAGAGGGCTCTTCCAGTCCAAACAGGCTACCCGGGCTGAAGCTTTTGCCTTGATTCACGGACGACGCTAGAGGAGAGGGGTTAGAACATGAGTGAAAGCGGCAAGGATGGGAAATTGGAGCTGATTGCGATCAAGACATTTCCGGCCGACGATCAGCTGTACAAAGTGATAGATTTTCTCAATAAATCGCTGAAAGAGCATAAGCTGATGTTTGGCCTTACCAAGGCCGGAGAAACGATGACGGTTTCGATTTACGAAGTTTAGGCCTGACCTTCCCCCCGTAGCAACTTGGACAGCAGTGACATAGGATAAACTAAAATAAACCAAGTTGCGGGCTTCGGGGGGGTGTTTATGGAATGTCTCAGCTATTGCCTGCGCTGCTTTAGAGATGTAGAGAAATGGGATAAACTGGTGGCGACAGAGCTGTTTATCGCTCTTCGCTGCCCTTATTGCCAGGCCGTGCACAGTCTCTATCCCGACGGCAGCGTGAGGCTGCAAATCTGACCCGGCGGAGGACTTTTTATTGATGCGCATTCTACTGACCAATGATGACGGTATTACAGCTAAAGGCATCCAGGCCTTGTGCAAGACCCTCAGTGATATAGCGGAAATATCGGTGGTGGCCCCGGACGGCAACCGCAGCGCCGTCGGTCATGGCATCACCTTGGAACACCCGATTTTGCTGCGGGAAGTGGAAATGGAATGCGGCGGCGTTTTTGGCTATGCGATCAGCGGTACTCCCGCAGATTGTGTCAAGCTCGCTATCCAGGGGAACCTGGTCCCTATGCCCGATATCGTGATTTCAGGTATTAACCAGGGCCAGAATTTGGGCACTGACGTGCTCTATTCCGGCACGGTCTCGGCCGCGATAGAGGGGGCGCAGCAGGGCGTGCCCGCCATTGCAGTCTCATTGACCGATTATACCTATGCTGATTTCGGTTATGCAGCTTCTTTTACAAAAAAACTCTGTCAGTATCTCGCTGGACAGGGGCTGACCAAGGATACTTTGCTCAATGTTAACATTCCTCCCTTGCAGGCCGGAGAGATTAAAGGGGTAAGGGTTACAAAACTGTGCATGATGCGTTACATCAATGTATTTGAAACCAGGGTAGACCCCAAAGGCAGGAAGTACTTCTGGCAGGGCGGAGAAGTCCTGGAAGAGGGATGCCGCGACCCCGAGACCGATATTGAGGCTATCCGGAACCAGGAGGTTTCTATCACTCCGATTCACTTTGATCTTACCAACTACAGAATAATGAATCAGGTCAGGGAGTGGGATCTAACTCCATAAATAGTTAAAACCGGCAAGCTTCATCGGCTGCCGGTTTTAACTATTTACCCTTGTCCGCGCGTCATTGCTTCTTCCGCCCGGCGAATCATCGCCTTCACCATGCTGCCGCCGATCCTTCCGCCAACATATCCACACTCCCGGGAAGTCATGTTTTCCCAGCCGACAGTCTGGATTTTGTTGGTCAAACCCAGTTCTTCGGCTACCTCATATTTGAACTGGTCGAGAACGGAGTGGGGCAGTACCTTTCCCTGATTAGTGAACTGGGCCATACCTAGCCAACTCCTTCTTTTTTTTTTGAACTCGACTCTGATATTAGTATAACAATTCGCAAGTTTATTATGGTGTAGAATTGCTGGCACTAAAAACAATCACAGGATAGCACAGTTTGATTTATTAATTCAGGGCGAATTTAACAATAAAGAGTCAAAATTTTCGTACAAATAAAGGCGTACAAATAAAGGATTGAATTTATAATAAACGAAGAATTATATGACGAACAGGAGACAGGAGTATGAGTCAGACATCCGTGCCAGCTCCAGCACTAGAGAGAATGCCTGTATATTCTGCTTTCTTTAGCATTAGACCAGTCTCCCGACCAGCGGGATGCGCTTCAGGTCTTCCCGGGTGAGCCCTTTGTTCAGGACCAGGACTGCCAGGTATACTACGGTGCCAAGGGAAAACTCCCAGAGGAGTTCGAGATAAAGGGGCGCGCTGCCAAATCTGCCCTTGGTAAGCAGGATGGCGCCTGCCATCAGGAGGGAGGCGGTCAAGGGCTGGAGGATCAGCCTTTCCAGGTCCAGGCTGAGCCCTGCTTTGCGGGCTATGGCTGCCAGGTTCAGGCCTGAGGTAAGGACAAAAGCGATGTTGTAAGCCCAGGCGGCGCCCTTAAGCCCGAGGGTAGGGATTGCGGTAAGATGAAAGATGAAAATCAGCTTGACGGCAGAGGCGGCCACTGCGTGCCATACAGGGAGTTGGGGGTGGCCCAGTCCCTGCAGGATTCCGGCGGTTGTTGACTGCAGGTAGAGGAATATTCCGGCCAGGGCCAGAGTGGACAATACCCCACCGGCATTAGGACTTTTGAAGATTCCGCTCAACTCGGAACTGAAGAAATAGATAAAGACCAGAAACGGGCTGCCGAGAATGACGGTGATGCGAATGGCTTCAGCCGTCCTGTGCTGCACGGTAAGCAGATGTTTTTTCGCCGCAGCCTCTGAGATGGCCGGAACGAGGGAAGTAGCAAGGGAGAAGGTAAACACGGTGGGAAACGTGAGCAGGGTAAAGGCCGCCCCGCCTAACTGGCCGTAGAGGGTGGTGGCCTCCCGCAGGGAATAACCTGCAGCCTGAAGCCTGAGCGGGATGAGCATGGAGTCAGCGGCTGAAGCAGCGCTGGCTACAAGGCGTCCCCCGGCAACGGGCAGGCCCAGCCTGAACAGGTCTTTTACGATGGTTAACGCTCCTGGGACTGAAGCACGAGCCTCCCTGGCCGGCTGCTTCTTCTGGCGGAAGTAAATCCATAAAATCGACAGCAAACCGGCCATTTCACCGGCAACCATGCCGGAGGCAAGGCCGGCGGCTCCGTATTGGGATCCCAGGGGCAGAAACCTCAGGGAAAGGTACAAGCCGACAGAGACGCGGATTACTTGCTCGACCACCTGGGCCAGGGCAGTTGGAGCCATTTGCAGCAGACCCTGAAAGTAGCCGCGGAACGCCGAACTTACGGTCACCACAAAAATTGCCGGTGTACAGATCAGAAAAATAGGCACAACCCTGGAATCAGGCAGGACTGGCAGGGTGAACCGGGAAACCAGCACAAACAAGAGGCTGGAGACCGTTGCCCCGCTTAAGACCAGCAAAATAAGCGCAATCCTGAATATCTTTTGCGCCGCAGCCCGGTTGCCCAGAGCCCCCTGTTCTGACACCAGCTTGGAAACAGCCAGGGGGAGCCCGGCAGTGGTTAGGACCAGGGCCATCA
This sequence comes from Bacillota bacterium, assembly GCA_021811155.1. Taxonomy (GTDB): domain Bacteria; phylum Bacillota; class Desulfitobacteriia; order Desulfitobacteriales; family JAJXUE01; genus JAJZPO01. The sequence goes on from JAJZPO010000056.1 coordinate 16,881, forward strand.
TGTAGGCAGGGAAAACCATCTGGTACAAGCCGTAAGATTCTGCGCCTACCAAAGACATAATAAGATATTGGTAGACGAAAGCCAGAATGCGGTTAAGCAAATTTGCCGCAAACAAAATGATGGCGCCATAAATGAAGGCCTGTCTGGCCAAGGCTCATCCCCCCTGATATCCTATGTTTATGCCGGGTTGAGGCCGGCTAGGACAGGTTGGCAGGCGGCGGGAGAATTATTGGAAAATTGTCAAAGGGCTAGAGGATTTTACCATGAAAGCAGAGAAATTATTAGATATTTACTTTCATGCATAACAGAGGCTTTGACTGGCAACAATTAGCTTGATTAACCAGAAATTGCATGGAAGTGGTAGTTTGATTAAGCTGATTCGCAATGTGCATGCCTTTGGACCTGCCGACCTGGGCGTGGTTGATATTCTGACTGTCTGCGAGCGCATTGTCAGGATAGCGCCCCACATCGAGGCGCCGGGGGAATTGGAGCCCCAGGTGTACGACTGCCAAGGGCGTTTGGGTATTCCTGGCTTAATCGATGCGCATGTACATATCTGCGGCGGCGGCGGAGAAGGGGGACCCCAGACCCGCACTCCGGAAATCATGCTCAGCCAGATCACAACCGCAGGCATTACAACTTTGGTTGGGTGCCTGGGTACTGACGCCATCACCAGGAGCATGGCGCAGCTTTTGGCTAAAGCCCGGGGATTGGAAGCAGAGGGGATCTCCACCTATATCTACAGCGGCGCCTACCAGGTTCCCACCCGCACCCTGCTTGACAGTTTGCGGGAAGACCTGGCATTGATTGACAAAGTGGTTGGAGCAGGGGAGATAGCAATCTCGGACCATAGGTCAGCCCAGCCTCAGGTTGAGGAGTTGGCAAAACTGACAGCGGAAGCCAGGGTGGGAGGCATGCTGGGAGACAAGGCCGGCATAGTCCACCTCCATCTTGGGGAAGGCGTCAGGGGCTTGACCCCTGTGTATCAGATACTGGAGCGGACCGAGCTGCCTATAATCCAGTTTGTACCCACCCATATCAACCGGACCCGCAAGCTGTTCCAGCAGGGTCTGGAGTTCCTGGCCCGGGGCGGGAACATTGACTTAACGGCGGGAGGGGACGACTTGGCGGATGGGGTGCCTGTACCCTCAGCCCTAATGCAAATCCGGGCCAGGTTCGCCGGGCTCGAAAGGGTCACGGTCAGTTCCGACGGTAACGGCAGTCTGCCTGTCTTTGATGAGCATGGCAAGCTTACCGGGCTGGCCCAGGGTTCCGTCAAGGTTCTCTGGCAGGATATCAAGACCGCCGTCCTGGAACAGAAACTCCCGTTGGCCGAAGTGCTGCCTGTGGTCACCTCCAATGTGGCGAAAGTATTGAAACTTCACTTTAAAGGCGAGCTGAAGCCTGGTCATCACGCCGACATAGTCATTCTCAACCAGGATATGAGCATTGATAAAGTATTCGCTTTGGGCAAATTGATGGTTTCCGAGGGCAGGCCCCTGGTATGGGGAACCTTTGAGCATAAACAATAAAAACAGGGCCCCCTAGGGGAGCCCCGTTTTTCAAAAAACTTAGCCGGCATGTTCTTTGGTAGCTTGTTCCAGCTTTTTCATAAACCTTTCTACCCTGCCGGTTTTGTAGACATTTTTCTGGATACCGGTGTAAAAGGGGTGGCATTTGGAACAAACCTCAACATGAATGTCCTTCCGGGTTGATCCTGTTACGAATGTTTCTCCACATGAGCAGCGAACAGTAGTTTGAAAGTAGTTGGGGTGAATCTTGTCTTTCATTACTTTCAGCTCCTCTCTGGCAGGCAGACCTGTCAATTACCATTATAAAGGATATATACTGATATTTGTCAATGAGAGGCAGCTTATAAGATGATCTTCGGGGTCGGAATACAGAAGGGCTTGGTTTGAGTCCATCAAGAACCGCCCAAACGGATTCCATTCTGACTACTGTATTCCGACCAAAAAGCAAGACTTCTCTGGCCGCGTTCTGTATTCCGACCCTTAACCAGTGACCCAATAGCAAGTAGTAGTGGGGCATAAGACAGCTTTTGCATGAACTCCTGGGTTTTGGTTTGACTAGGCTCTAGGGCCTATGCTAATAAAACACTTCAAGGAGGAGATTGTCTTGAAATCCTACGAAATGGGAAAGCTCAGAAACCTGGGCATTATTGCCCACGGTGGAGCAGGTAAGACCTCCCTGGCTGAGGCCTTTCTGTATAACACCGGGGCAGTAAACCGCCTGGGTAAAGTGAGCGACGGAAACACAGTTTCGGACTACCTGCCGGAAGAAGTTAAGCACCAAGTCTCAATCAGCGCCTCCATTGTTCCATGCGAGTGGAAGAACCATAAAATCAACCTGTTGGATACTCCGGGTTATTCCGACTTCTTTGGCGAAGTGAAAAGCGCCCTGCGGGTCGTGGAAGGCGCCCTCCTGGTCCTCTGCGGTGTTTCCGGCCTGGAAGTCCAGGCGGAGATCCTGTGGGAATACACGGATTCCCTTAACCTGCCAAAGGTCGTATTTGTCAACAAGCTTGACCGGGAAAACGCCAATTTTAGCAAGGTAGTTGACCAGATTAAAGAATATTACAGCAAAGCCCGCATCGTGCCAATCCAAATTCCCCTGGGGAGTGAAGCCGGTTTTTACGGGCTGGTTGACGTCCTGAGCCAGCAGGCCCTGTTATTTGAACAAAACGGCAGCGGCAAGTTTCAGACCAAACCGGTGCCCGCCGAACTGGCCGATGAGGCCATCGCCCTGCGGGAAGCGATTTCAGAAGCGGTAGTTGAAGTTGACGACGAACTTCTGACCAAGTATCTGGACGGTCAGCCGCTCACGGATGATGAACTCAAGTCCGGGCTGCGCAAGGCCATGGCTGCCAACATGCTGGTGCCGGTGCTTTGCGGCTCATCCTTAAAAAACATAGGCATCCAGCCCCTGATGGATTTTATTGCCGACTACATGCCCTCGCCCGCTGACAAGGGCAATGAAGAGCCAGGGACCGCAGCTCTGGTGTTTAAGACTTTGGCCGACCCGTTTGTGGGCAAACTGAGTTATTTCCGGGTCTACGGGGGATCTATCAAATCAGATTCCACCGTATACAACTCGGCCAAACAAAAAGAGGAAAAGATCGGCCAGGTCTTTTATCTGCGCGGCAAGAACCAGGAACCGGTAACCGAAGTCAGAGCGGGCGACATCGCCGCTATCGCCAAACTGCAGGACACCTCGACAGGGGACACACTGACCGGCAAGGATAAGCCGGCCAGCCTGGAAGGGGTAGAATTCCCTGAGCCCTGCCTCACGGTAGCCATAGAACCGAAAAGCAAAGGGGACGAGGACAAACTTGGTTCGGCCTTAGCCCGTCTGGTGGAAGAAGATCCGTCCATCGCCATCGGCAAGAACACTGAGACCAGAGAAATGCTCTTGACCGGCCTGGGGGAAATGCATTTGGAAATTGTGCTGGAGAAACTGGCCCGAAAGTTCGGGGTCGGGGTCAACATGCACATGCCCAAGATACCTTACCGGGAGACCCTGCGTAAAATGGTTCAGGTCGAAGGCAAGCACAAAAAACAGTCGGGCGGGCACGGCCAGTACGGCCATGTCTGGCTGAAAATCGAGCCGCTGGATGGCAAAGACTTTGAATTTTCCGAGGAGATTTTCGGCGGCTCCGTGCCAAGACAGTACTTCCCGGCTGTGGAAAAGGGTGTGCGGGAGGCTATGGTCGAAGGAGTGGTGGCCGGTTTTCCGGTAACGGATGTAAAAGTCACCCTCTACGATGGTTCATATCACACGGTAGATTCGTCAGAAATGGCATTCAAGCTGGCAGCAATTTTGGCCTTTAGGAAAGGAGCCGAGTTGGCTAGGCCTACCCTGCTTGAACCAATCATGAATGTGGAGGTCACAGTGCCGGATGTGTTCATGGGCGATGTGATTGGGGACTTGAACGGAAAACGCGGCAGGGTCTTGGGCATGGAGCCGGCCGGCAAGTTTCAGGTGGTAAGGGCCCAGGTGCCAATGGCGGAACTCTTGCGCTATGCCATAGACTTAAAGTCGTTGACCCAGGGCAGGGGAACTTTCCGGATGGAATTTGCCCATTATGAGGAAGTGCCTGCTAAAATCAGCGAGGAAATTGTAGCTTCCTCCAAGACCAGTTGAACCAAGCGCTTTGCAAGCCGCCGCCGGTTATGCCGGTTGGCGGCTTTTTCCATTTGACCGGCACAAACGTCTTTTAGCCGGGCAAAAGTAACCTTTGGCGGCGGACAGGGTGGTGATACCCCACAGGTTTGGCTACAATTAGAGCAGGCCACTCAAGCGTCGGAACTAAGGGGTCGGAACTTAGAATTCTGAATTCAGACTTGCATGCCGCTTCACGGCACCGCTGATGAATGAAAACAGACCTGTAAGCTCAAGGGTGAATTTTCTTTCTGCGCAGAGAAGCATTACG
>JAJZPO010000003.1 GCA_021811155.1 Bacillota bacterium
ACGGATAAAATTAACATCCTAAAAAGAAATGCGTCTACTCCGTCTATACACAACTGCTGAGCAGGTTTTACATGTCTCCTTAACTGTCTACACCACGTCCACCCCTTGGCTCAATCCGTCATCTTTTTTAGGATGTTAATTTTATCCGTCTACTCAGTCCACACCCTACTGCTCTAAAGGCTCAACCAGTCTACCCCCTGGTTTAAGACTTTGTGTTTTTAACCGGTTGCACTTTTCCTGTCTATTCTGTCAACCCGTCTACCCTCAATTTGCTACCTGTCTACGCCTAGTCAAGAAAGTCCTCTGTCTCAAGCTTGATGCCCCGCCACCTTCTAGGGGTGCCTTTACGGTATTCTGTGATTTCTGGTCGGATCGCTTTGAGCCTGGCGTTAAATTTGATCTGGCTGACCGGATGGTTACCCCACTGAAAGCAGGCATTGCGGTAGGCGTCATAAACTGCTTGTTTCCCAGTCATTGCAGCAGCATCAAAGCTGCAGCATTCGTCCAGGAAGCGGGCTACGGTGTCGCTCTGTTTGCGGTAATCCAGCAAGCTATTCGTAACCGTTGTTGAAGTTGAGAAGCCGTCCTGTTGCTGCAGACGCTGCATTCCCTGCAGCGCCCTGAGGAGAAAGCCCGACAAGGCTTGCGACGTGAACAGCCTTTGGCGGAGTTCCCGGTTGGTGAACTTATGGGGAAAGGGGACCATAAGCAGGCGGCGGTGGAAGCCGTCGGTATTGTCCTTGCTGGTCGGCGGCTCATTGGCGCTGAAGATAAGCTTGGCCCGGTTTCTAAAGGTGAAAGACGGCTTGTTTTTCTCCTCCGCCCGGATCATATCCCCAGAGACAAGCTCCTTGAATTGGGATGAGTTCTCCAAAGTTTTGCTGGGAATGTCGGCGTGCAAATTGGCCATTTTGCCAAACAGGTCTGCCGTGGCGAAACGGTTTTCCGTCAAGTCCTGAAAGGATACCGTGGCGACATTCCTGGGTCCAAGCAAGTTCGTGAGTGCTGCGATAAAGGTTCCCTTCCCGTTGCCCCCTTCGCCATAGAGCACTAGGGCCTTTTCATACTTCATGGAGATAATGAGGCAGTAGCCAGCCATTTCTTCCATAACCGGAATAGCATCTTCAGGTACAACCGCTTTAAAGAAGGCATCAATGGCCGAGCAGTCGGCATTAGGGTCATAGTCTACCGGCAGCTGCACGATGGTCCTGAAATCCGGTGTGTGGGGAGTCAGTTCCATGGTGTTCAGATCCAACAACCCGTTTTTGAGGTTCAGCCTCTGACCGTTATTTACCGCATCATCCGGGCCTACTGCGCCCACAGTGTTTTTGATATAAGCCAGGGCTTCTTTAACCCGGTTGGTGCGAAACTCTTCGCCCAAGGCCACGGTTCCCTCTTCAAGAAACAGCCTTTCATCCCGGACATAGACGCCGTTTTTGTAGATGTATAAGTCGTCGTTCATGACAAAGGCACGATGGCGCTGCAAAAACCAATCCGCCATATAGGACGGGATGAATACCTCATCTTTGAAAAACAAGCGTTTGGGGTCGACCTTTTGCCCGCTGAAGTCGGCTTGGATGGCCTCCATGCGTTCACGCTGCTCGGTTTCCTGCACTAAGGCATCGTTTTTAGCCAGCTCCAGCATGGCCTTAAAGGATGGAGCTTTTACTCCTTCTTCAGTACCGCTGTCCCGCTCCCCGAATTTGTGCAGGCGCACCAGGTCAAAGGCGTTGCAGAGCTTGCCGCTGGCCGGGTCTGTCGCATGGTGGGAGTAGGCAAAGAGGTCGTCGTAGGTAACCACCCCGCCATAGGTTGAGCCGCCGATGTAGCTGTATCTGTCATCAATCGCACATGGCTCGTAAACATCCACGAGGAATGTTTCTATGACGGCGGATATGCTGTAGGCCCGGCAAAAGGTGCCGACTACACCTTCTTTGGCGGTAGGATCGGCCTGCTTTTCCATGGACTTCTTGATCAGGCTTTTCTGCCTTGTGGAGAGGGGCCATTGGCTGGTGTCCTTCCAGTCCCCATAGCTTGCCAAGACTGTCTCCGGGTTTAGCCAGACTCCGTCCTGGTATTGGAACTCATAGGTTCCATCACTCGACGTACTGGGCCAGTACATCAACCTTGCGGGTTCAAAGGTGGTGTCGTCAAATTGCTCCATGCCAATATCCTGGGCCACTTTGCGGGCTACAGCCTGGTACTCGTCCGGTGTAACCGCTCTGGCCAACGGAATGATGAGCCTAAGCCTTGGAGCCTCCGGCGTGTGCTTGTGGGTGGAGTAAACAGAGCAGGCGTAGTCGTTAAACATGACGATGGAGTCCCACACATCCACCTCGGCATAGTCCATATCCAATGTCAGCATGCTGCGGTGGTCCACATAGCCGTTTTTGCGTCTGCCGTCCTTGAGCTTACCGCCGACAAAGCCGCCGCAGTCTTTTATGTCGTCCTGTTTGGCTTTGGGCAACTGCCTGTATTCAGCTACCGTCTCGCTGGTGCGGTGGGTATTTCGGACCTTGTCCAGAAACTCTGTCCAGGTCATCTCCCGATTTTTCCACTGCTTCTCTTTGCGGCTGTTAGCTGTGGCGATTGTTAAATTCATAGCCTCAGTCCTTTTTGTAAAAGTCTGTCTCGAATCCAGCTGCTGTTAAGGGTAGGCCTTTGGCCCACGGGATGGGTTGCCCCATAATCCCGCAGACTTCTTCCACTGAACCAAACCCCTGCGGAGCGTCGATGACCACCTCGTCATGTACGTGTATCGCTATCTTGTAACCGGCCTGATCAAGCCTCAGCATGGCATCGGCCAGGCAATCCCTGGCTACGCCCTGGACAATGTTTTCTACCAGTTTCGGGCCATAGGTTTCAATCCGGCACCATTGTTTGCCCTCGCCTAAGCCTTCGTAAGTAATGCCATCGCGCCCGAACTTGTTAGTCTCAATTTTTGGTTTGACGTAGCAGAGCTTCCGGCCCGAGGGCAGGGTGATAAACAAAATTCCACTGGAGTAGTGAAACCTCATATCCCTTACAGTTTGAGGAGTTCTGTCCTTCAGAGCTTTAAAGGCTGCTTTGTCAACTTCCCACCAGAAGCGGATTATGTTAGGGTTGGCAGCCCTCCAAGTTTCAACAAGCGGTTTCAGCTCATCCTCGTTTAAGCCCATTTCCAGAGCTCCCATTGCAGTCAAAGCCCCGACACTGCCGCCGTAGCCAAGGGCGAGCTCAGCTATTTTACCTTTCTGCCTGAGTGGCGAGGTCTTTGTAATACTCTCAAGGGGGACTTTGAACATCTGGGCAGCCGAGGCTTCATAAATCTTGCCGTGTGTCTTAAAGACGTCGAGCCGCCACTTCTCACCGGCCAGCCAAGCAATGATTCTTGCTTCAATGGCGGAGAAATCCGCGACGATGAAGCGGTGTCCCGTGGATGGAATAAATGCTGTTCTGATAAGCTCGGACAGGACACCCGGTACAGAATCATAGAGCATGTCCAACGAGTCAAAGCCGCCATCCTTTACGATTCTCCGCGCCAGGTCTAAGTCTGCCAGGTGGTTTTGGGGCAAATTGTGGATTTGAACCAACCTCCCGGCCCATCTTCCTGTTCGATTTGCGCCATAAAACTGCAATAAACCGCGCACCCGTTTGTCCGGACAGAGGGACCTTTCGATGGCAAGGTATTTCTTGATAGAGGTCTTGGCCATTTCCTGGCGAAGCTGAAGGAGCCTCTGGATCTCACCTTCGGAGCTGTCTGCCATTCCTGCTACAACCTTTTTGGATAGGCTTTCAACCTCAACTCCTCTTCCTAGCAGCCATTCCTTAAGCTGGGCTACGCTGTTGGGGTTGTCCAAGCCGGTCAACTTCTTGGCTTCATTGAAGATACCCGTCCTATGCTGTCTGTCACACTGGATGGCGTTATTGACCAAAGCTATGTCCACCGTGATCCCCCTGTCGTTGATCTGCTGATCAAGTACCCAAAGCTCCTGTTCTTGATCCGGGATGGGATATTTATTGAGTTTTTGACGGATGGCCCGTTCAACTTCAACATCCCGCTTGCAATATTCTTTGAACAATACCCATTTGTCCGGTGCGTGGCTGGGCAGGTTTCTGGTCCTGCCGCCATTGGCCTTAGTGGGTTTGCAAGGAAGAGAGAAATACCGGATCAATCCTTTGCCTTCATTCATTTTCTGTTCGTCCAACCCTAAGACTTTAGCCACTCCGGCCAGATGAAGGGGCAGACCCAGCATGGCTGACTGCACTGCCGTGCAGCGCCAGGCATTGGGTGAAAGGGACTGTTTAAGATAAACCGAGAGGCAGGTCCGCTCAAAGGCTGCGTTAAAGGCTGTCTTTATGACCCTCCCGTCATCCAGCGCTTGCCTAACTTCCTTGGGCAGCCTCTCGCCGCTGGCCAGATCCACCAACTCGACAGGAGCTTCATCAATGGCAAAGCCAAACAGCAATATTTCAAAGTCCGGTGCAGAGGTGTACGCGTACACCCCTGCTCTTTTTAAATCCACGCTAGAGTAGGTCTCCAGGTCTATACTCATGACTGTCATCCGAATTAGCTCAAGAAATCGTCATCATCTTCAAAGGCATCGAAGTCGTCCTCAGCCCTGCTGCGTCCCCCGAGCGGCTCTCCGTCAGACAATTTTTGCAGGTTCTGAAGGCCACAGGCAATGCCCCGGTTGCCGTTACTGTTAAAGGCGTAGAACACAAGGCTGGCCCGTCCCCAACAGCCGCTATATACTTCCGTGCTGTCCAGAATAGGCTTTCTGTTTCGGTCTACAATGCCTGGGGCTGTGGCGCTGTTGGCATTGACGAAATAGCAGTTGGCGTAATTTGCATCATCAGCCCGGTCAATATCCCCGTCACGCAGTGGGAGCTTTAAGTTTGCCGGTATCTTGCCGCCAAACTTAGAAGCTCCTTCTTGCTTGGCTGCTTCGATGGCTGCATTAATGTTGGCGACGGTTTCCTTATCTGTCTTGGGAATGATCAGGCTGACCGAGTATTTAGGATCACTGCCGTTAATACTCTTGGGTGTCCAGATGTTGCAATATGAGAATCTCACCTTGCCGGTAACTACTTTTGTTGTTCTTTTGTCCATGATGTTTGCCCCCATTTTTATTAAGTAAAATCTGCTACAGCTGAATTCCATTCCTGTCGTTTATCTGATGCTACGACCAGGGTCTGCTTGCCCGGCGGCTTCACGATGAAACTGTCCAGGAGCTCATTGAACTGCTTTTTGCCAAGCAATTTTTCCATATCCGTGATGCCGATGAGTTTACGATTGTATATGGTATTTTCCGAATACTGTCCGGCGGCGAGGAGTGTCTCGGCAACCACGGCCTCATCACTGTATTTGCGATTGCTCCGGCCTTCCACCACTTTATATCCCGGCCACTTTTTCCGACCGCTGATGGCCTCACTTTGGGCATATTCCCAGACATCCGCCGACCATCTGGCGAGATCCTCAGCCCTGGATAAAACCTCAGCTATCTCATCATCCGTAAGCAGAGCGGGTGGCTTGAAGTCCAGCTTAGCCAGTTCCAAATTCCTTTCAGCCCGGGTCCGGCAAGTTGCCCTAGCCCGACAAAACCGGCAGTGCTCACCGCAAACAAATTCACCTTCACCTTTCATGGCAAGCAAAGCTTTAGGTTTAAGCTCTGTTTCAGCCCAGATAAGAAGCTTGTCCAACGGCAGTTCAAAGATGGAGATGTTATCCAGCCTAGGCTGGCAGATGGTCATTCGCACCTTTTGGATGTCGTAAAGGTTGTCGAACAGAGCCAAAGCACCAAGGGCGTAGAGCATCATCTGGGGGTTATGCTCAGCTGATACCATGATCCCTTTGCCATATTTGAGATCCACGACATCCAGTATTCCATCGGCCACTATAACTAGGTCTCCGGTGCCAAATCCCTCGGGTACGTAGTGGGAGAAGTCCAGCCTCTGTTCGACAAGAGTGATCGGATCATTGGACCGCAGATATGCCTCTGATATAAGCTCGCAGGCATATGCAACATAAGCGTCTGTATAGTCCTCAAGCTCCTGCGAGTCATACCGGCTCACTGGCCGCTTTGATGACAGCTTTAGAAACTCCCTCAGTTTATGTTCCGCCAAAGCGTGAGCGGCTGTTCCCTCGGCGGCATAGTCATTTGCACTGTCTGCAAAACCTTCCTCAAGCCTTGCCGAGGGAGGGCAATTGAGCCATCGATGAGAGCTCGAGGCCGACAGTAATGCATGTTCTCCCATTAAAGAGACTCCGCATCTTTTATCAAGTTGGCAAATTTGGCTGGATCAATCGCCGTCAACTTAGTTGCTCCATACTTCTGCAGCAATTGTCCCACCTCAGCCTTTTTGCCAGCCTGGGATTTGGCTGCAAGTACCGCTCGGACTTGTTCCAGGGTTACTGGCTTATCTTCATTTTGTTCTGTTTCCGTGGCTGAGGTATCCTCACTTGTAGATGTCGTAGGCTCGTTATGCCTTGGCATACTGCTTGGGTTATTTTCCAACACTTCGGCCAGTCTGTTCAGTGCTGCGATTAGTTTGGCGGCCTGGTCGATAGTGATTGTCACACTTATCATTGCTTACTCCTTGTTATCATTTTTGTGGTATACTTTTTCTGATATATTTCTGTTTAGGCTCGCTTGGTGTTGCTGCACCGGCGGCCTTTTTTTGTTGTGGCCCATAACGATCCAGCTGTTCGCATCTGTCGTTATAGTACTGAATTGGAATACCGAGTCGCTGAGCAGCCTTTATTTCAGCTTCCATGCCCTCGGAGATTCTAGTCCCGAAAACCCACACCTCGTCACAGCGGTTTAGCATATGCAAGCCCAGGAGCATACCCGCTCGACGTTCTTCAGAGACGTTGTCATCCAGGAATTGTGTGTTGTGTAGGTGTACAGCTATCGGCACTGCCCCTTTAGAATATATAAAGCGGCAATAGCCTTGTGCCTTAGCGGTGTTGTACTCCACGTTTCCTTTGTACGGACTGCATACATAAACCATTTTCATACTGCTACCCTCCTTTCTTTGGTAGTGAAGGTTGCCACGCTTTCGCCTGGAAATTGATAACATAGCCTTGACAATAGCTTGCGGCCTGGCCCTCTTTTACCGGATAGGGCATTTGACAAGGTGCCTCTTGCTACCCCCAACCGGCGGGCCAATTCATTCTGGCTCCAGCCGTTTTGCTCCAAAAGCTTTACTATCAGGCCTTTGTTCAAATGCATACCTCTGAGCCCCCTTTCAATGTTTGGGACAGCGTATTTGTGCCTTCCTGTTTTACTGTTTCATTGCAGCTCCCATCCCCTTTCGGAAAAATAAAAAGCCCCTTGGACGGAACCAAGAGACTTATTAGCATAGAAGAATACTTTAAAGGCCAAAATAGCGTAAATAGATAGCTTTTAATGTATATAATGTTGATAATTGGATAATTATATAGGTTGTGTATTTGTAAATATAATACTTTACATATTCACAAAATGATACAGGGAAGCACTGGAAAGAAAGCTGGTAGACAAGTGGCTAGCGATGATTTTGAGAAAGAAAAAGAGCAACTTTTAAAACACTTTGAGGCCGGAAGATACATGAAAACATTACGTGGCGATCGCTCCTTAGCTGAGGTTTGTAAGTCTTTGGAGGTCAGCACGAATTATCTTAGCAGTGTGGAAAGAGGTCAACCTCCCTCGGATCGGTTCATTTCCCTGGCGGCTGAATTCTATGGTATTGATGAAGACAGTCTGTTTATTCTTTGGGGGAAAGTGCCGATTTTAGCCAAAGAGGAAATCCGGGAGAATGAGTCTTTACAGCGCACTTTATCTGAAATCAGGCGTAACTCTAAGCTGACAGATGAACAAAAGCAAAATCTGTACGATAGCATTTATAAGACTTATCGCAAGTTTATTAACGACCTTGAAAAGAAGGGGGGACGGCGCAAATAGTGTTTTACAATATTTTTCTCGAAATTATGAGTTTCTTAGAAAGGACTTTCGGTTATGTAGGAGCCATCAGGATAAAAGATTCTGCTGACTATGTCGTAGGTGTCCTTTTTGGTGCATTTGTCCTGATTTGGCTAATGGCGGATTTCTATCTGCATGTTGACATCGGTGAGGACTTACCCCCAAACGTCGCAATAGTTAAAGCTGGAGACGGTGAAGAAGTTAGATTTTATACAAACCCTCAACGGATTCACGAGGTTGTTGAATCATTTGTCGGTTATATAATTCTTAGACGCCTTCCACATGAGGACACCATACGTTTTCGGAATTTGAAGATTATAACTTTCGTACTGACTTTGATTATGGCTCTGCTGTTCCTCACCGGGGTACTAATGTCGTTTTGGGATTACTTACCTAGAGCCGGGCATTAAAAAAGGCCCAGCAATATTTCTATACTGCCGAGCCAATCAAAATCTGGCACAAATATCTATCCCCTAAAGTGGTAAAGATGTAACCAAGGAGGGTTTGAAATGGATGACTATGTTTTCCGGCGGGAACTTGATCTTTCAACAGACCTACCAGAGATGATTGTACAACTGAAAACTGGTCGTCAGTTCCGCAAAATGGATGTAGCCAGGAAAAAGAAACTGTATGATGAATGTTATGCAATTGCGAAAAATTTCTTCCTTTCGGACTATATCTCTGACGAGGATAAACAAGAGATTGAAGACGCTGCTATGGAGCAAATCTTAGTACGTGGCCGGCAGGAATGGGAAAAAACTTTGCAGTAAAATCCGACTTATCCGGACAAAGTTTCCGGGGAACTGAAGAATAGTTAAAGCCGCCTACTCCAAACAGGCGGCATTTTCCATTCACCCACTAACTCTGTTAACCAAGACATACAATTAAACGCCGACAGGGTTGCCCGTGACCCTTATTTTTCATTCCCATATGGAATCTCTATCAATGTTCCATCAACCGAACAACGGTAGATTTTTCCGATTAGCTTATCTGGAAATGCTGAATTGCCGCCTAACGATCTGCCCGCACGCTCAAGAGCATAACCACCACACTTTGGACATTGTTTCTTATTAGTTTTTATGGGTTCTGGCCAATCGCTCTTAGACTCCATTCCAGTCCCTCCTTTGAGTTATCCCTTCGACACAAGGAAGGGTTTCCCTGCCGACAAAAGATCAGGCAACGCATTATTATCCATGAATTGGCAATAATATAGTCGCATTAAAGTACGTGGGGGCGGCTTCATTATCCTTTAGCCGTCCTTGCGAAAAAAAAGGAGAGCAAAAGGAAATGGATTCTCTGAGTGAAAAGCTAGAAAAACTTGGTGTAGGTGATACTTTACCAGCGACAAAGAAGCCAAGGAAACCAAGGACGTCCAAGTTATCGCAACCCCAGGAAATTATTCAGGTTGTTTTACCCGCCGAAACCCCGGCTACAGATTCCGCAGAAATCACATTGCGTCGGGAGTTTTCCGGAGATGACATGGCTGAATTAATTGGGAAGTTGCTAGCAGGACCAGAGCATGTTTACATTGCTGAATTGAAAATCACACAAACCAAATAAAAATAGCCCGTACCAGTCCCTTACATTTAGAGCAATCTCATTGTACGAATGGTACGGGTAGTTTTTTTCGGACATATTTAGATTTAGCAGAGCATTGATTCAGGTAGCATCCGAGCGATTAATTTGACAAGGCCCGCCTGGCATCAAACCGGCGGTCTAATTGGTGTTGGCCGCAGAAGTGACATTGATGGATGACTTGACCAGTTTAATTTTGGTACCCGTTGGTTTGAGCAAATCCAGGTGGACACCGAATCCGGCAACATCTGGACAGTTTAATTGACACAGCCTGGTGCCCTTCTCGTCTGTTAAAAGGGTACCAGTAAGTTTACTAACTCGACAAAGTATCCGGCTGCGTGCGTTACCTGTCCGGATGTCGCCGGAATTAGTGTCCGAATGCGTCCGAAATACGCACGGTAGCTACCGAACCGCAGCATTGACTGTCGAATCTTTCCCAGAAGCCTCGCTTCCTTTCACAGGACAACCCATCCATGCAATGATAAAATCCACCTACCAATGACGACGGACAGGTGGATCGCAATGCTATCAAAACAAAACCATGCAATTGTTATCCTCACCGGTGTATTCTTTATTTTAAGTGTCTTGGATGCAGTGTCGACCCTATGGGGAATTAACCTTGGTTTGATCACTGAAGGCAACCCGGTAATGCAGTTGCTTATAGGTCTCGGCCCGTCGGTGTTCTTGACAGTGAAATTAGCTCAACCGGTCCTCGTTGGACTATTTTGCTGGATGATTAGGTTCAAGCGCCCCTGGGCTTCGGTGTTTATATTGTGGTTCGCGATTGCTGTTTACTCGCTGGTTACATTGGTTCATTTTTATTGGGTGACCCCGGCTGTAAGTATGTTGGGGTTTATCGACTAATTCCAAACAAAAAAGTTCGGTATACTGGGCAGCCTACCCACATCAAGTTCAATGTCAAAAAATATCCACATTTTCGACCAAGGGAGACGAGGAAATGAACCTTGAGCACATTTTTCATCTATCTTACCCTCCATCTTCTGGGAGGGGTACACGAAACGATTAGTGAGGACACCTGTAAACGGTGTTTTATTTTATATACATACTGCATAAGTTGGAGGTCAGTGGGGATAAATTGAGGACGTTTATGTCAAAATTATCTCTTTTTATGCACTGCACCAGCACTTGGCCTCTTCCGTGTGAATTTCAGGTGATACTTCCTAACCAATGCTGACTGATTCTGATAACCCGTATTTAAGAGGCATGTCTGGATTCGACCAACACATATATACTATTTAATCCTGCATTTTCCTGACCTAGGTGTGGTCAAATATAATTGGCTTTAAGATCTCATTTACTCCTAATGAACAGCCCTAAGCTGATAACATATCTTTTAATTCGTTTGAACCAACGAGTTTAAAAAAGAAATCCTTTACTTTGTAATCTGCAAGTCTCATTTCTATAGAGTCTCTTGTTTCGAGAAAAACAAAAAACAATTCATAGGAAACCCCCAATCTCGATAGCTGAGTGTCTAGTTCACTCATGTACTTAATCTCTTTACATTGAATAGTAGCTGGTTGAACCTTGCACTCATAAAACCTACCATGGCGTCCGTCCCAAAAACCAACGTCAACTGTAGAACGGTCGTGACATGATGGATAAGGTTTTGGAGACTCCGTACATCGATAAATAACATCTCGCTTACGGTCATCGGACTCAGTGATAATTACCTTAGCTCCCCATCCGAAGTTTTCGGGGTTGGTTTTAAAATTTTTATCTATGTATGCCAAAACGAAGGCCTCTACTATGGCCCCCCTTAAATCGTTAATGGCCTTATCGTCCTTACACTGGTTGAACCAATTTGAAACCAGGGCAGTTATTTTACTAGATTTACCCTTATAGATGTGGCTAAATCTTTCAGTCCAGGACTTTATGTCATTGTCCAAAGTAGCTTTTGTCCACCGTTTTGAGATTACAATCAACCGAAAAAAATCCTTAAGATACTCCCTCTTGGTTCGAAAATGTATTGAAAATTCCTTCACCGCTTGTTCAATATAATCTTCTTTATAGTCTGTGCGCACAAACGTGATAAGGCTTAGGTTGGGACGTTGGCTCATTGTGAGTCTTCACCTTCTTTGTTGGCGATCAAGGACTGTAGGACATCCATGGTTGGTATCGTGTATGGCGTCAACTTCATTCTGGCCATAGTTGAGGCTACGCATTCCCGAGCATACGGCATTAGTAGCGGAACCACCTGGTCATTGAGATAGTTCTGAAACTCTTGCTCAGAAATTTCGGAGGTACTTATACAAATACCCTTATAAACAAGATTAAACGAAAACAGCGGTTTTTCTTCTTTAGTCGCAACCGTGGTCTTTAAAAGAATTTCGGCATTTTTGCTGTCACGTAACGTCACAGCCCTCGAGAATTTCAGTTCCACCTCCACTTTTTGTTTTGTCACTTCGTTCTTAATACATTCTAGGGCGACTAATTCAACATCCACTAGCTGGACACTATTACGGATAACCTTATAATACTCAAGCAATCCATATCCCCTCCAATTATTCTTAGCCATAAAAAAAGGGCCCTGCTCATTCGCAGTACCCTTGACTTTCGACAGTTCTATACTTTTTTCCTCTAAAATTAAGTGGTAAAATTCTTGGAAAGAATGCTTTGAATACGGTGAGTTGTCAACCACTTTTGACCATAAAGCCTCAAAGAGAATTGCATCTATTTCAGATGTCCATCGAAAATGACCTTCGGTAGTCTCATTTATTTCGGTCTGCCTTCTAACATAGTGGTCAATAATTTTACCTGACAATTCGCTATAATCACGGAAATAAACATCCGAAAAAATAATCTCAGTTTCATCGAAAGGGAAATAAGCATTCTCTGCACCCAAAACACGATCTGGCAAGTCGCTAATAATATCGACCAGACAAGCCCGAACATCATCCGGATAAATAAAGTCTAGTTCTTTTTCAAGAACATAATGCTCATACTCAATTTGTGCTTTCAAATGCTCGCTATCCGGAATAGGTTGATTAAAAACTTTATATAAACATGGTAAACCCTTTTTCTCAAACCAATCGATGAAAACTCCATCGCCACCAGAATGGTCCTTTTCCCGGACAACACTAATAAGCTCCCGGGCGCTACTTATGTTATTGACATGGAAATAAGCACAAATAGCTTTTGAATAAAGTCCCAGTAGTTGTTCAAGTGATTCAGTAGTTTGGTTGTATTGAGCGGTCGTGTTTTCTACTCCAAACCATTCATATATGCTCATAGCTTGCCTTCGCCTTTCATCCATAATTTGGGCAGACAAGATACGGATGTAGTAATCAATATGTTACTATATTTCTGCTTATTCCTCAAGGAGAAATTTCAAGGCTAGGATATAGTATGCCCCTACCCATTTTTAATTACACATCTTTTAATATATTTTCTACGTAAAGTTAGAGCTTCCTGCACAAAATAGCTATATTTTTGGGTTTTTGTATATTTTTTTGTCGAGTTTTTCGTCGATAGGCGCGTTCTCTGCATGTCTAATAAATCTATTGGCCTATTCCCAGCCTATTTTCTCCGCTGCTATGGCCAGGTCCTTTTCGCCGGGTGTAGTATACAGGGCTGTGGGATTAATTGACTTGTGCCCGGCTAGCCTGACCACAACATCCAGCCTCTCCCCGGCAGCTACCAAATCGTGGCAGAATGTGTGCCTTAGCCTATGAGCTGTCAGGCCTTCAATGCCAGCTTGCCGGCCATACTTTTCTACAACATATTGTATTAACATGGTTACCAAAGGGCCTCTCTGACCCAGGAACAGGGCCTTGTTTGCAGAGTGGGTATTACTACCCCTTACTGTTAAATGATAAGCAATAGCCTTTCTAACCTCACTGTTTAACGGTACCTCACGGTATTTCCCACGCTTGCCTTCCCGCACAATCACCTTGCCCCGCCGCTCGGTAATCTGGACGTCTGCCACGGTCAAATCGGCAACCTCTTCAACACGGAGGCCAGCACCCAGCATGAGTAGAATCATAGCCATGTCTCTAGCCGGTTGTATTTATTCTTCTCCTGCTGTACTGCCCTTTTCAGCCTGTGCTGCTCCGGCCGCTCTAACCACTTGGGAGCCTGCGGCTGGCGTTCGATCAGCTTTACCCTTTCAGTAGGACTAGACGGAATAAGCTCTTGCCCAACACACCAACGGTAAAAATCTTTCAGCACCACCAGGGCCTTGTTTATGGTGGCTGGCTTACGCTACATATCCTGTAGATCCCGGCGGAATTCTTGAATGTCAATCGGCGTAACCTGTAGTAGGTCTGCTATGCCCTGGTTTTCAGCCCAGGCATTGAATTTATGTAGCTCCCCGTGGTATGTTTTGAGTGTGGCTGCGCTTTTGTCGTCGGCTTTCAGGAACTCCAAATACCGGTCCAACATAAGGAAACACCGCACGATTTAGATTCTGCGACGAGTTTTCCAGGGGATAATCAGCGGTTTTTGCTGCGTTATCCCCCTTATTTTACCACAATCTCGTTATAGAAGCTAAGTTTCTCTGAAGGGTTAGACACTTCCATAACTAGCTCCAAGAATCAGTTTCATTAGCCATACAGTTGTTATGATACTGGAGAACGGCCAGTCGTCGCGATGAACTGGCCCGTTTCTTTTTTTGATCAGGTGATATGGATAAAACAATGCAGGAATTCTCCAATACGTACAGAAAATTGTAGAATAGTTATTTTTTTTGCGTTGTAGAGAGGAACGTGTTGGTAATCGTACTATTCCCGCGCGCGAGGTCGTGCGGGTTTGGAAATTTAAGATTTCAGACGAACCTGCCGACAAGGGTGAATCATCGGATAATCAGGAATAAGGGAAGTGGTAAGCGTGGCACAACAATCTAATATAGGGGACGAAATGAGCCCTTCTGAAAATACTTCCTCTTCGACCGCTATGATTAAGGATTCTTTTTCGGCATGGCTATCCAATGGACACGCCAAGAAGTACTCTCCTGAGGTCTATTTGTCTTATATTGATAAAGTTTCTGCATATCTTATTCGCAGAAAGATATCTACAGTTGATTTGTGGCAGCTCACGAACTACGATCTGTTCAAAAGTGTTTACGATAAAGCGGTTAACGATAAGCTATTTAGAGCAATGGAAAAAAAGACGCACGATACCTTTGTTCAGGTGGGACAGGCTTATTTAAAGTTTTTGAAGAGTAAACCGGTCATACATAACACTCCTACCATTACCCTTGAGTCACCTATCCAGTCTAGTTCTCAGCTGACAATTAAAGAAGCGATCATACGCGTTTTGGAGAATGAGCAAACGGGATTAACACCAAAACAAATTTACAACAAAATTATCGAGAACCAACTATATTCTTTCCGCGCGAAGAATCCTAAAGCTATTGTTTGTAGCGAGATAATCCGTGCGTGTGAGAACTCTAAGTGTACCATTCGCGCACCAAAAAACCATTTCAAATTTGAAATAAACTCAGATGGCAAAAGGGTCTATTCACTTTTAACTTCTAATATCGAAACTGAACCGGAATACGCTCCTTATATTGATAGCGACGAAATCGGTCAAACAAATCAAGAGAGCAAAGAGACCGGTTTTGTTGTGGAGACTGATATCGTTTTAAAATTGCTGGGCGAAAACTATCAAAACGGTTTTAGATTTGATACTACCACTGTACGCCTGCTCGCGGACAAAGCAGGTATTGATATTAACAACGAAATCCAAAACGCATTAAAAAGCGTAATGTTCCGCCGAAATGATGACTTGTTTTTTCACTCCGACACAGTTGCAGATGTTGAGATACGAAACAAAATTATTAGGGTATCTGAAAATTGGATTGCGGATTTCAGTTGTTTTGAAATATCTGAACTATATGAGTTATTTAATGATAATTTAAATAAAAAGTGCATTAACAGTTTGGAGTGTTTCGAAACTTTTTATGAATTTATTAACAAGCAGGATATCCGTTGTGTAAAAAAATACGGCACACGCATTGCAAGGATACAGGGGTTAAGCCTTAATGATATATTTGTGACGGTTACCCGAAGAATTATGACACTCGCGCACGAAGAATTTAGCGGTGTCATTAGTGAATATGATTTGCGTACACGTTTCCCATCGTTCTCGGTAATATTGCTCGAAAACATTATAAAAGAGCACGCAGAAGAACTGGTAAGAACAGAGATTAATGGCGTCGTCTGTTATCAAACGCTTGATGCACTCGGGCTTTCGGAAGAATTTGGGACAATGCTTGCCGAAACGCTATCGACATTTGATGAACTTAGATTAATTCCGTCAGAGGAAGCGTTACATACTGCAATCAGTTTGCGAATGGGAGTAAACTTCAAAGCGGAATATAACATTCCTGATGACAAAACTTACAGGCGACTGATTGCCGCTTATTATAAAAACGCACCAAGACGTGAATGGAAACGAGGAATATTTGCGGAGGTAGCAGATTGAATGTACTCATATGAATGGGATAGAAGCACAGGAGGTTACTTGTTGACCACCACTGCAGGAAAGTTTGTTGCCAACGAAATACGTCCCGTATTTGCGGAAGAATTGAATTTAACGGGTTTAGGCAGACGGTTCTTTTATGACCGGAATGAAAACCGGCCACTGATGTGGGCGCAAAAAAACATATACCTGTTAAATGGTGAAAAGATAGCCCAGTTGAACAATACACGATATGGCAGTCCGTTATCTCCGGAATTCTTCTTTGAAGGAAAACTGAAACTTGAACCTGTTAACATTGCGGCAATGGTTTCCGAAAATGCTGCCATTATGGATATAGTCGTTGCGGACGCGAAACGACGAGTAAAAGAGTTATATGATAATGACATAAAGCGTTGCGACATTGCCTATATAGCGTTTTCCGGAGGCAAAGATTCTGTTGTCCTCCTTGATTTATGTCACCGCGTATTGCCGCTATCCGTACCCGTTATATTCAGCGATACGGATATGGAATTACCCGATACGTATAAAGTATGGGAGGAAATCCAAGCCCGATATCCAGAACGGGAGTTTATAGCTGCGAAAGCGGAGAGTTCTGCTCTTGAAAACTGGCGACGCTTTGCTCCACCATCACGAACAATAAGATGGTGCTGTTCCGTTCACAAGAGTACGCCTGCGCTTATGCTTCTCAAAGACAAACTGCATAAGCCGGCTATCAAGGTTATGGCGTTTGTAGGAATAAGGGGCGACGAGAGTTACAGCCGCTCATTTTACGAGGACGCTACAGATGGCGCAAAAAACGCTTCCCAACTGAACTGTATGCCGATACTGGATTGGGGAGCGCACGAGTTATGGCTTTATATCCTTGCTAACGATTTAATAATAAACTGTGCATATAAAAAAGGGCTGACTCGTGTCGGGTGTATGATGTGTCCAGAATCGTCTGAGAAATATGTGTGGTTTGTAGATAAGGCATATCCTCGCGGACTTAAACCGTACAACGATATTATCATTGAAACGAGTAATAAGAATTTCAGAACGGCAGCTGACAAGTCGGAGTATATTGGTAGCCTTAACTGGCAAGCACGAAAAAGCGGTGTCGTATTGAGAGAAACGATTTCTGCCCCGCTCGAAGAGCATAATGATTTAATGGTTACGTTTCAAAGCCCTCATTTTACAAAAGATTTATTATATGAATGGATTAAGACACTCGGAACAG
Source organism: Bacillota bacterium (assembly GCA_021811155.1). Lineage (GTDB taxonomy): Bacteria > Bacillota > Desulfitobacteriia > Desulfitobacteriales > JAJXUE01 > JAJZPO01. The sequence continues at coordinate 17,176 of JAJZPO010000003.1, forward strand.
TTGTAAGAGAGCGCGGAACAGAGAGGCAACTTCTAAAACTGCCGAATACGTTAGATGACGGTATACCATTCAGTTATTTAGCCCCATACACTGGAGGGGGGAAAGCAACATTTGAGTTTCGAGATATAAATGAGCAATTGGTGATGTTACCACTCCTCAAAGCATTTATGAAAAAGGTATCGGCTTGCATTGCCTGCCGTAGTTGTGAAGCCGAATGTCCGGTTGGGGCAATAACCGTTAAAAACGGAAAATTAAAGATAGATGGTACGAAATGCATCAAATGCCGTAAATGTTATGATACCGATAATTCTTGTTGGAGGTTTAAGTCTATGTACAAATCGGAAAAAGAACAAAACAAAATGAGCAGTATTAACAAATATAATAATTTCGGATTAAGAGAAAGAGACAATGAATTGTGGATTTCATTACTTGTTGAATTAGGCGACAAGTTTTTCCCTTGGCATGAAGGGCATCCATTAGGACATCCGAAGGTGGATGCCGCTAGCGCTTGGTTTAAACAAGCATTACTTATTAACGAAAGCAGTCGTAAGCCGACAGTGCTTGTTGACTTGTTCAGAAAATGTGGCGCGGAATCCTCCGTAGGCTGGGAGTTCATTTGGCTCGCTCTTGTTAATAACGCTGCATTGTTAAAATGGTTTGTTACAGCAACAGACATAAACGAATCTTACTCTATTGATAAGTTGTCGCAAACGCTCGAATATTCTTATCCTAATCTTGGACAGACAACAATTAAAGGCGGGCTTGCCGCCCTTAGGGATATGCTCACCAAATCTCCACTCGGTGGTGCGGACGCGGTAACAATCCTTGAAATGAAAGGCAAAACTGTCAAGAGCATAACTCGGAAGGCAAAAGACGTGAACCCGCTGACGGTTTTGTACGGCTTATATCTTATCGCAGCAAAAACCGAACGCAGCAGCTTTACAGTTCGTGAACTGCTTACAGCTGACGATGAGTCGGCATATGTTTCGCCGATTGTGGCGTTCGGCATAAGTCCCGATATGTTCAAGAAGCAGTGTGAAGGGCTTAAAAGTAAATACCCGGATTATATCGAGACTACGTTCACCTTCGGCCTAGACGAGTTGACCGTATTTCCGAAAAAACACACAGCCGAGGGCATAATAACTCTTGCGTTGGGGGAATAGAAGATGGAAAAACGTCACTACGCGGATTTTTTCACCGTTCCGCACGATTACAAGGCAAATATGACCCGTGAGGCGATTAACGAAACGCCGGAGACATGGCTTGACTTCTATCCTCACACGAAGTATGTTGATTTTCTTACCACACTTATCGGTGTAGTCGATGGTGGCTCGAAGTCTATATGGCTTACTGGCAATTACGGTACGGGTAAAAGTAACGCAGCCCTTGTTACACAAAAGCTGTTAATGGACGATGAGGATCGTGTCCGTCAATGGTTTGACGATTGCAAGGATAAAATTTCGGACTCCGAAACACTCTTGAAAAACCTACTTGCACGCCGCAGTGAAGGTACGCTTGTCGCATATGACTATAATGCATCAGGCGTGGGACCGAATGAGGACTTTCTTGTGCGGTTGGAGAGAGGGGTTATTGCAGCACTCCACGAAAACGGTATGATTGTACCCGCTAAGGCAAACCTTAATGAAATCATTCAGCGTGTTCGTCGTGAAGATACGCATTTCTTTGAAGTTCGTGACTCTATACAAGACGAACTGGCCTATTTGAATGCGGACATAAAAACAATTGAACAGCTTGTAGCAGATCTTCAAAAAACGCATCACCAGACGGATACCCCGACCGATTTGCTTGGTGATGTTCAAAAGGTTCTCCACAAAGATAATATTTTTTTGGACATCAGCGCTCCTACTTTCCGCAAGTGGGTACTTGAAATACTATCGGCAAACAACATTAGCCGCATCGTCTACATTTTTGACGAATTTTCAGATTTCATTGATGAAAATAAGGCGCACTTGAAGACATTTGAGGACGTTACTGAAAACCCCGGTATAAACAAATTTTACCTTGTACCCGTAACTCATCTTAAGATTAAAGCGTATTGGGCTGAAGGTTCAGAAAATGCACAAAAAGCAAACACGCGGTTCTATTTCCGTAACCTGCAAATGCCAAACGACACGGCGTTCAAACTTGCCGCTCACGCTATGAAACCGAACCCGGACCCCGCTATCGTGGATGACTGGAAGACAGAGAAGAATAATCTCTGGGAAGCGGTACGCGGAATCGCCGAGATACACTTCAATTCCAACGACCCGAGCAGTGCGGATTATGTAAGCAAGCAGTCGTTTTATGGCATTTTGCCCATTCATCCAATGGCGGCGTTTCTTTTGAAATTTCTATCGGAGTCGGTTCTCTCCGATCAGAGAAGTATTTTCGAGTACCTGAAAGGAAGTGCGGACGGGCAGGAGTTTCAAGACTTCATTCGCGATGGAGGACCGAGCATTGCGAGCAAGCAGTTTTTAACCGCTGACTACCTGTGGAAGTACTTTATTGAGCGCGATGATTTGGGATTAAGCAAAGAGATTATTGCTATTCGTTCCGAGTTTGAACGGATTAAGAGCCGTGAGTTTCAAAACAAAGACGAGGACGATGAGGACATCCGTGTTTTAAAAGCGGTGCTGTTGTTCTGCTTGCTTTCACGCCTTTTGACTACCGGAGCACACGATAGGCTAAAACCAACCGTGGAGAATATTAGACTAGTGTTCCAAGGAGATGGGGCGATTGTCGGCGTAGATAGTATTATTAAAAGCCTTGCCGACAAACATTGCTTCAGTGTGGTTAACGGCAACATCGAACTGTTCGCTACATCTGTCGGAGATGCGGACTTACAAACCGAAAAAGCGAAATACGAAGGCAAGTTTCATGAATTGCTTTCGGATAAAACTGCTGAAATGCTGAAAGCGCACAAGAAAAGTGATATCGCTAAGTTTTCCGCTAATCGTTTTGACTTGCGTGTTTCTGATACTGTACATACAACCCTCACAAACATTACTTCAACGGTTCGTGACAAGTACAGCAGCGGACAGAACAGGGACAGCGGAGCGGTCTGCCTGTGGTTTGTTGTCGCCAAAAACAAAGACGAGCAATTGCAAGTCCCCGAGAAAATCAAAAGTATTCTTATGCAGCTCCGAGACCATCGCATTATGATGTTTGCGTTTCCGAATCTTACCTTTTGTGACACGAATCTTAGCCTTTGGAACGATTATATCGAGCAGTACGCAAAGTACATGCTTGAAAACGATAAAACGGCTAAGGAGCAATGTCAAAAAGCATATGTGCGGTTAGAGCGGGAATGGTTTGATAGAATTAAGAGCGTTAATTCGCAAATCAAAGTTTACACAATCGTAAACGCACAGGTTGTCGTTAATGACACGTCTTGGAACAAATTCAAGGACATTATTGGCGATTACGTGCGGCGGACGCTTGTCTACTGCGTGGACTATCTGACGGAGCAGACCACTGCTTTCGGTAACAGCGCATTAAAAGCATGGGCAAACGCGGGCATTCAATTTGAGGCCGCCTCGGGAACATATAAGCAGTTAGTGGAAGCCTTCAAGAAGCAAGGTATAACCGCTGACGCTAACTGGTTCGTACAAAATTCTTCTCATCCAATCGCACAGATTCGAGCTTTGTTTGACAAGAAAATGGCAAACACAATAGGCAAGGGAACGAATCTATCTATCCGTAAGGTTTATATCGAATTACAACGCGCACCGTTCGGGATGAAGTACAACGCTCTCAGTGCGTTCGTACTCGGCATTGCTCTTCGACATATCATTGATAAAGGTTATCAATGGGATAACGGGCAAAAGACCGGAGTATTGGATGCGGATGTGCTCTCTGATATTATTGAGTCTGTGGTCAAAGATGATGGTCAAGATAAAATTAAGTTTGAAAAGCAGATTTGCCGTCTGTCACGTGAAGAAAAAGCGTTTATAGAAAAAGCTCCAAAAATGTTCGGCCTAGCAAACATCATTGCAGATGCCCGCGTGGAAGATGTATTAGGGCAAATTCAAACTCGTCTTGAAAGTATTTCAGGACATGTTCCTCTGTGGGCATTGCCGGAATATATCTATTCCGTGCACGAACCCATGGCAGATATTATAGCCGAGGTGATAAATAATGTTTGCTCGGCATTTACAATTAGTTCAAAGGGAAAGACCGATGATCGCACGAATGCCATAAAAGAAGTTGGGCGACTTATTCTGGACAATACCGATCTCGTAGACATTTTAGCGGACTACATTAAAACGGAGAATTTTGTAACATCATTCCAAATGCACGTTGACAAAACTGCTCCCGTACTTATTTCGCTAGCAAAGGAAATCGGCGATGTTTCTCACGGGTATTGCCGATCGATACTTGATAATACCGTGGAAACAGCGGGATGGCTTTGGAAGGAAATCGATATAAGCAATGAAATTAAAGAGACAGAACAGGAATACGAAATTATTAAACTGTTGAAATCTATTGTGGGGTTTACAACATTTGTACCATACAAGACCGCTCTCGAAACTTTGAAGAACGCCGTTATAACCACTAACAAACTGCCACAAGCGCTCATAGTAGCCGCTGTTCCGTCATTATCTGTTCTGCTTTCGAGCCTTGTAAATAACGGAGCGGCAAGCAACATTAAAGAGAGCTTAGAACAGAACGAGGGAGTAGTAAAAGCGTTGTTCTTTGATGTTACCAAGTCAAAGTCTGTCGATTTACTAAAACAACGTCTGACAGGTGTGACAATACTCAATAGTGACTTATTAAATATTTACAACGGCTTACCGAATAGATTCTTAAGCGATGAGACCACATTCTTAAATGATGTCCGCATGAAGATTGAGGACTTTGCAAAACAATCAGTTGCGTTGAAGATTAAAATCGAGTGGGATCGGCTGAGCGGCTCAGAAACACCTTCAGCTTGGGCGATGTCAACTGGGTTACCTGCCCGATTTGCATTGGGTGGCATTAGCGATGTTAACGATATTATTACAGCGGTGGAATCTCCCGAAAAATTCTCTTCGGATAAGTTAGCTGAGTTGTTGAATATACTGAGCGGACTTTCACCCCTTGGTATTGCTGACTGCCAAGCAAATTTTATTACAGAAACTGTGCCGCGCCGATTCGCCAAATTTAACATTAGTTTATCTTCATTATTTGGTTACCTCAAGAGTAAGTATGGCACTCAGCCGAACAATTGGCCAACAAGACCGGACATTTATGAATTTATAAACGTTGAGTATAAGAGTACGTTTGCCCCTCAAGTTACAGAGAAAATTAAAAAAGCCTCTGCGGAAGACCTTAAAAATCGTCTACTGCAGTTGGCACAGGTGAACCCTGATTTGGGACTTCTGTTTTGGGAGTGATGAACATGAATAAGACCTATACGCTAAATGAATATTATCCTTATGCGTATAGCACCACGACCAGAGTAGAGGTCTATTCCGACAATATCACAGCGGCAAATTTACTCTCCCACCACAAGCAAAAAGATGTAGTTGAAGTTTCTGTGTGGGAGTGTATAGGTGCAGACACCCCATACCTACCTATGCCTAACACAGTTATGAATATTTTGGACAAAAAAATTAGAGCTATAAATAAGCGTGTAATTGTCACAGGCATTGACGCTTATTTATCTCTGTTGAGTGAGCAAAACATCAAAGCGTTTATGGTTGCTCTCCAAAGCCGTATTGACGATGGAAAACTGAATACAGCTTATATGATAAGTAATACTCGTTTTGATAGCGCGAAGTTTTCCAATCCAAAATTCGAGAATTCGCTCCTGGTAGTTCACATTAGTGGTAATGTACAATACCTCTCGCAACCGACATTTAAAGTGGTTTCGGATAAGTGGGTCCGCAGCGAGAACAATCCATCGAGTTGGAATGCTCTTCTGAAAATGCTCGGGAAATATGAACCAACAGGCAGCTATACGCTTGTACTAAGCAATTACACCAACAAGCAAGCGGGATTGTCAGACGGCGTAACGCAGTTATTTTATATTGCCGAAATCGCCGATCAGTATTACGGGATTAGCGTTGATTTGCCGAAGAACGCGGTTGAGATACTTGTGGAAATATGTAAAGAAAAGAACCACTCCCCTCTTGAATACTTAAAGGCACAATTCGGCGAAAACAATGCAAATACACGACTTGCCCTCAAACGCCTTCTTGAATTGCAGAATGATGAGTTGTGGTCTGCTTATATTTGGTTTCTTCAAAAGACTATTGACGGAAGTTCATACTTATCGAAGGTATTAGCTGCAGACCTCAATAAAGACAATATGCTTCGAAAATATGTGTCTGAAACCGCTATAAACCTTTTGAATGACCCTAACGCTGCATATTATGCACCAGAACGTGCTGAGGCCATAAAAGAACTTGGTACAATTGCTGGTTCGCTGATTGTCGAATTTACCGATAAAATCAAAGAAAAATCGAATGAAGACGTTGCCTTTTGGCTTAACTGCAGAACTATGACAGAGCGTGTTGAGATCATCCACCGCGTTTCAAAGACTGATCTGACAATTGGATTACCACCACTCTGGAATGGTCTATACCCCTTGCTTGAGGATTATTTATCTGACAAATACAACTTCAATAGTGAAAACCTAACCGCTTACTTCAGGGATTATCGCCGCTTTAAGGTTGCAAATATAGTGACAGAGGCATTTGTAAAGCAGGCGTTTGATTCCGTATTGCCAACCCCTTTTGCTTCTCGCGATTCTGTGTTACAAGAACTGTCTTCCGATAACGGCTCGGCTCTACTTATAGTAGACGGAATGGGTGCGGAATATTATCCGCTCATTCTTGCCATGGCAAAACGCCGAGGAATGAACATTGAATACGCAGCCATTGCTGCTGTGAAATTGCCATCATCGACTAAATTTAATAATTTGCATTGGGATGTAAGTAGAATTCTTAAGCCCGAAATTCACGAGGTTGATAATATATCACATAATGGCGCAGCAAAATATGAAAATTGTTCATTTGAACGGAATATAGCGGCTACGCTTGAGGTCTTTGAAACTATTTTTAATCGCATTGCAAATGGGCTAACGAGCTATGAACGTATCGTTGTTACCGCCGACCACGGTTCGTCGAGACTTGCTGCAATTGCCCATAATAACGGACTTGATAAAACTCTTTCTTGGAACGGCGATCCACAAGATTGGCGTTATTCTATTGCGCCTCCAAACACAGAGCGTCCGTTAGAATTTGAAGCTTATTACGATGCGGAAAGAAACACGACATACTGGGTTGTTCGAGGATATAACCGTTTGCCAAAGCAAGGAGGTAAAATGAGCGTTCACGGCGGTGCTACTCTAGAAGAGCGGCTAGTACCTGTAGTAGTGTTTTCTAAAATGAAAACCGAGATCGAACCTATGCCACTCAACAAGAAGATCGTTGAACAGCTTATTGAAAAAGATCTCGATATTTAAGGACGGTGACCAAAATGTATGATATAGCGAAGTTGCGTCAGCACTTTTCAACGACTACGGTCTACAAAGACCCTGCGGTTATGGCAATGTTCAAGTCCGCCAAAATAGAATCGTTTTTACGCGATTGGATTATCAAACGAAAGTCAGACAGTAACGGACGGGTAAAAAACATAGATGAATTAAGCGAGTATGTCGCTTCAATTATTCCCCACAGAAGTGAAAAAGACAGATTGGAAGACGAGGCTCGCACCAATGGTGAAACGCGACCTTTTCTTGCAAAAATTAGTGTAGTGTTCCACCCTAATGCGAATTTTCACTCCTTTGAGATTGCGGATTTGGGGTTTACTCACAACTATACTGTTATCGAAGATTACGTGTGGGACAGAATAAAGGGAGAAATAATCGGCGAAGCAGGCGGTTGGGGTTTGGTTAAGCTCGGATATATGCCGCCCGAAGGCAACAAAAAGAACGGTCGTTTCACTCTCCTTGATTTTAAAAACTTCTGCCCGTATGAAGTAAGTGTCGAGGCGTTCCGTGAAGCACGTACACATTTTGAAACTGAAGAGTGGATGGACATTCTGCTCGGAGCGATTGACTATAACGCTGACGGTTTTATGCGTCCAAGTCTTATGCCAGAGGAGGCTTGGACGGCGAAACATACAATGCTTACGAGATTACTTCCGTTCATTCAAGCTAACTTAAACCTTATAGAACTTGCACCCCAGCAAACAGGAAAGTCGTACATTTTTGGAAAACTATGCAAATACGGTTGGCTTGCAGGAGGTGGCAGTATTAGTCGTGCAAAATTGTTCTTGGACATGCGTCCCGGTGCAAAATCAGCAGGATTGGTCACATTCAATGACTTTGTGGCTATTGACGAGATTAAGTCGATAAAGTTCACAAACGACAAAGAAATGGCGGGAATCCTGAAAGGATATATGGAAGACGGTAGGGTGAAAGTGGGCGATGTTAATGTTGAGGGTGGCGCGGGTATAATCTTCTTGGGAAACATAAATGTAGAAGATATGGATGGGTCAAGGGATATGTTCCGTGAATTGCCGGAAGTTTTCCGCGACACTGCGTTAATTCAGCGCATCCATGGCTTTGTACCTGGAAGAAACATACCACCACTTTCGCCTAAAATGTTTATGAACGGATGGGCATTAAATACAGAGTACTTTACGGAAATTATGCACTTATTACGCGCCTCTGCCGAAAACATGCGTTATCGTGGATTGGTTGAGGAACTGGTTACGGTCGGAGCAAAAGTGGATGAAACGTCCGGTCGTGAGCAAGAGGCGATTATGCGTACGTGTACCGGATATTTAAAGTTGTTTTTTCCTCACGCTAACAGTGAACTGATAAAAGAACCCGAATTTAGGAGGGAGTTCAGTCGCTATTGTTTACAGCCCGCAAAAAGGATGCAAGAAACCGTGCTCAAACAGATGCAGATTATCAATCCAGGAGAATTCGGTAAACGGAGCATGTCCTCCTATAAGTTAAGGGAGGATGATTTATGATCAGGGAAAAACTCGCAAAATGCTACCTTTGCGATGCAGAACTTGACAAAATTTCTATCGGTTTGAATAAAAAACTACTCGGCAGGAATGTAAAACGTTTCCACTGTCTTTCCTGCCTTGCCAATTATCTTGATGTGACCGTTGAAGACCTACTAGCCAAGGTCGAGGAGTTTAAGGAGCAAGGCTGTAAACTATTCTGAGGAGGCGATGCCGTGATTTATTGCTGATAATACCGCAACAACACAAATTTCTGACCGAGCATTTGTGCATATGCTTCCATTTTATTTTTATCTCAAACCTTTTAACGATGCCTATACTTTTTAACGAAAGGTAAGTGCGCCCGTAAGTAACAGCCAACATTGTTACGCGGACATGATGGAATTCCGCCTTTAGCAAGCGGTAGGAAAAGTGTCAAGGGATAAATCCCTCCCTATCATCCCGCGGCTTACCCGGATGGGGAAACCCTACGGCGACCATAGCATGCAGCTGTCCGTGAAGACAAGTGCCGAAGTAGTGATTAAAGTTGCCTTAAAATTACGCGGCACGGGGATGAAACAACGTGTACGAGGATGAAAGCTAAACTGCTTGATAGGATAGCCAGAACGCGAGTCTATCGTTACACCCACGCGAAAGGTACTGAAACGCGAGGATTCCCGGCCGCTGTAGTTTTTACCTATACAGCTGAGCACGACACTCGGGGATGCGTACTCTCCGGACGGAGTGAAATGGCGAAAGTCCCATCCGACAACACGTTACGCTAATGTTCCATTATGGCTAAACGGGGATGATCTAAACCCAGCAGCCTGCTGGGCATGGTTACACAGCTTCCATAGTAGTCAGAGGACCCTGAAACGACAGGGAAAGCCGTAAACCGGATGCGGGAAAGCCGTCCACATGGCGAAGGGAAGCAGTTGGCCTCTTAATACGGAGAAAGGATGGTGCGGAGGCACCATGCGAAGTCCAACCGAAGTATTAAAGAATCTGAGCGAGAAATCACAAGACAAGTCGTACAGATTTCAACGGTTATACCGAAACCTGTACAACCCGGAGTTCTACTATACTGCCTATCGGAATATCTACGCAAATGGTGGCAGCATGACTCCGGGGGTGGATGGCACGACCATCGACGGTCTGGGCGGCAGACGTATTGGGAAAATCATCGAATCCCTGAGAGACGAAAGCTACCAGCCCCATCCCGCACGCCGCGAATATATCGAGAAGAAAAACTCGGCGAAAAAAAACGGCCGCTTGGAATCCCGTCGGGTGACGACAAGCTAGTGCAGGAAGTAGTCCGCATGCTCTTGGAGAGCATATATGATTCGACCTCCTCCGACCGGTCACATGGATTCAGGCAGCACAGGAGCTGCCATACTGCGCTCAAGCAAATACAAAATACCTTCACCGGAGCTACCTGGTTTGTCGAAGGCGATATTACCGCATGCTTTGATTCATTTGACCACCATATACTGATAGACTTGCTCCGCAAGCGCATAGACGATGAAAAGTTTATCGCCTTAATGTGGAAATTCCTAAAAGCAGGATATATGGAGCAGTGGCAATTCCATAGTACCTACTCCGGCGTACCGCAAGGCTCGGGTATAAGTCCAACACTTGCAAACATTTATCTAAGCGAGCTGGATGAGTACATGGAAGACTATAAAGCAAACTTCAAAATTGGTGACTCGCAAAAACGCAAACGGGTCCGCAGCTACACCCGCTTTGAAGGGCAGATTACCCGCCTTAAACAAGCAAACCAGAAGGTATGGAATCAGTTGAGCAAAGAGGAAAAAATGCAACGAGCAAAGGTAGTGCATCATTTGCAGACGGACAAGCTTCGAATGCAGGCATACCCATTTCGCGACAAGACATACAAGAATCTGCAATATGTCAGGTTTGCTGATGATTTTCTCATTGGAATAGCCGGAAGTAAAGCGGACGCGGAAAAGCTCAAAGCCGACCTAACCGTGTTTCTGGAGGAGAAGATGAAGCTCAAATTATCAGACACCAAGACCAAAATCACGCACACCACGCAAAAAGCGCGATTCTTGGGTTATGATATCACGGTGTCGCACAGCCAAGCCATAAAGCGCACGAAGAAAGGCTACCGCAAGCGCGCATACAAAGGCATGGTTATGCTATTGGTGCCCCATGAAAATTGGGCTTCAAAATTGCTGGAATATAAGGCAATTCGAATCAAACGGGACGAAAAGGGTAAAGACCAATGGCGCGCCATACATCGAGGTGGACTTATCAACCTCACGGACATTGGCATACTGAACAAATATAATGCTGAAGTGCGCGGTTTGTATAACTACTACTGCATTGCAAACAACGCGAATGTAATAGGCAACTTCGCCGGGCTGATGAAACACAGTATGCTTAAAACCCTCGCCGGTAAATACCGCACCAAAGTCAAGAAAATTAACGCGCGGTACGTTAAAAACGGAACATTCACTGTGCAGTACACCACCAAACGGGGAGTTAAAGAAGCGACCTTTCCTCGAAGCTTTACAAAGCAAAGCAAGCCTTTAACTTTAAATGTTGACGCATTGCCCGCATACAGACGCTATGAGCGCAAGAACAGTTTGGCCGCGAGAATTAAAACGGGTATGTGTGAGTTGTGCGGCAAGGTTGGATGTGACGTTGAGATGCATCAGGTAAAACGGCTGAAGGACCTACGTGGGCGCAATCAATGGGAATTGGTAATGTTGGATATCCGACGCAAAACCCTAGCGGTATGCCATGATTGCCACGATAAGATTCACGCATGTGATTAAGAACGACAGATTATAGGCTCACGGAGAGCCGGATACATCGAGAGATGTCCGTCCGGTTCGGAAGGGAGGGAGACCATGGCACAGTTTGCTGTATGCTCATGGTCGAACTTACCTTATGATTCACCCTCAAGGGGGGTGCATCTTTTAACGATAAGGGTTGCAAAAAGTACAAAAGCACTGCCTTAGCAATGCTTAAAATGGCCTAGATAGCCGGAAAGCCCGCCATTGGCGGACTTTTTCATATTTTAAATTGTATCAATTATTGAGTACTTAGGTGGTGGAGGCGAGGGGACTTGCACCCCTGTATCGAAGAGCAGCCACAGAAGCATCTACGGGTGTATCCTTTGCTTTAAACTTCGCCCCTTAAGACTCCCAAAGGCAGGATTCTTAAAGGACTATCTCGATAAATTTCCCCTAGGCCTCCGAGAATTGGCTTTCGGGTAGCCCGCTAATTTGACACCCTATTCCTCACCGCAGGCGCAGAGGGTAGGATGTTAACCGCAATTAAGCAGCTAAAGCGTAATTTTCGTTGGCAATTATAAAACCCACCGTTTAACGAGCCAGGTGGAATCTCGGCCCGCTTCTTCTGCTACCGCATTCCCCGAGCGAATCTAAAAACGCCCCCATATTTTATTCTCATTTAAATATATTATAACACACAAGAAAATATTTGTGGTTCACAGTTTTTGCCGTTCTCTCAAACTGCGTTCTACTTCCCGCTTTGCGTCCTTTTCTGCAATGTCCTGGCGCTTGTCATATTGTTTTTTGCCTTTGGCCAGGGCCAGTTCAATTTTCGCCAAACCCCGGGTAAAATATACTCGCAGCGGGATCATGGTGAGTCCCTGCAGCTGCATCTGGCCCGCCAGTTTGTTTATTTCCGACCGGTTCAACAGCAGTTTGCGTTTGCGCAGAGGGTCGTGGTTGAAGCGGTTGCCCTGCTCATAAGGGCTGATATGCATCTGGTAGAGCATTACTTCGCCGTTTTCAATTCTGGCAAAGCTGTCTTTTAAATTAACCCTGGCAGCGCGCAAAGACTTGACCTCCGTGCCCGTAAGTTGGATTCCGGCTTCGTAGGTCTCTACGATAAAGTAATCATGCCTGGCTTTGCGGTTTTCGCTTACAACCTGAGACTGTTCCTGGCCCATGCTGCTTCACCAACTCATACCTTTTACGATGCCCATAAAGTATATCATATCGACACAAGCTTGTGAAGGCTGTTATTTCCATATATTTCTACAAAGGCCAAGGAGGACGGTATGTAATACCGTCCTCAGAGTTTACCCATGGTTAGCGTTGGCCAAATTGTTCAAAGGTTCTACGAACCATTTCACCGCCGACCCGGCCATTTTCACGGCTGGTGTTGTCGCCGCCGCGGGCAATGTTCACACCGAGTTGAGTAGCAACTTGATGTTTGTCAACAGGCAGGTTGTATTTTGCCATTATCGCACACCTCCTTAACTTTTGGCACAGATGAACTGAAACGGTGAAGGATTCGCGCGCGAATTTTTTTGGTTGCAAGCTTAGTTTGTCCACTGATTGATTCGTTATACAGGAAATGTTTGGACAAGCATTTAACCCCTAAGGCGAGGCTGAATAGAGGAACACAAAATTCTGACCTATAATTCCAACTCTTCAGCAATCCCCTGCATCGCTTCCAGGCTTAGTGCAAGGAATTGCTCCAGGCTCAGGTCAAGTTCGCTGCAGGCGGAGATTTGCTCCCGGTTGGCGCCGCGGGCAAAACCTTTTTCGCCGAATCGGTTCAGCAGGAAATCCACGGTTACCGCGTCAAGCCGCTTTTCCGGCCTGATCAATGCTCCGGCCACTATCAGCCCGGTCACCGGGTCAGAGGCGTAGAGCGCTTTGTCCATCAGGCTGGTGCGGGGAACACCCAGCACATGGTTGTGCGCCTTTACTGCGTGGATAACTTCAGGCGCCAGGCCCAATTCCTCCAGAATCCGAGCTCCTTTCAGGGCGTGCTGCTCGGGCCGGTCCTTGGTCTCGTCGTAATCAATGTCATGCAACAACCCCGCCAGTGCCCAGGACGCTTCATCCTCGCCGAAGTGGCCGGCCAGCCGGGCCATAACCGCTTCCACGGCGTACATATGCTTGAGCAGGTTCTTGTTCTGGATATACTTCTTTAGCTCCTGCAGGGCTTCTTCTCGCCTCATGACTGTCTCTCCTTTTTTTCACTCATGGCTTTGGATAAATTCCAGGACGCGCTTAAACACAGCTTCCCGTTCAACGCCCAGGGTCAGCAGGTGGCCTGCCCTGGGATACCATTCTATCTCCTTCTCCCGGCTCCCGGCGTTAGCGAAAATCAACCTGGCGCTTGCCGGGTTAACCGTTTCGTCGCGCTGGGATTGGAGCACCAGAAGGGGGGCAGTTACCCGGGGTAGTTCTCGCCGCACCATGCGCATCAGTTTGAGCAGGGAATTGATGCCGCTGATGGGCATGCTCCTGTAGCTGAAATGGTCAGGGTACTGGGGGCCTTGCTTTTTGCTTTCATAATATCCCAGGCGCCGCAGCAGGGGAGCAAAGATTGCCGCCCGGCTCGCCAACCTGATGGGAGCGTTGATTGAGATTACTCCTACGGGGGAAAATTCCAGGGAAGCGTGCAGGGACAAGATCCCCCCCATGCTGAGTCCGGCGATAAAAACCCGGGAGCACTTGACCTCAAGCTCACGGTAAGCCGATTTGACAGAATCATACCAGTCACCCCAGGCGGTATTGGCCATGTCTTCCAGGCTCGTGCCATGTCCGGCCAGCCTTACGCCCTGTACCGTGTACCCCCGGGCAGCCAGGAACTGGCCCAGGGGTCTCATTTCCGAGGGCGAGCCCGTAAACCCGTGAACCAGGAGGATACCTGTTTCATCGCCGGGATAAAAGAAGGGTTCGGCGTTCTTCTGCACGATCTGCATGCAATTTCTCCTCAAATACCAAAAACACCCCAATCTCGAAGTTCGATGCTCGATGTTCGATGTTCGACCCAGGAGTTACCTTGGAGTCGAACCTCGTGCCTCGTACTTCGAACCTCGATGTGGGGTGTTCTGGCATCAAACGTTACTTAAGGAAAGGAGCGATAATCAGGGAAATGGTCCCCATAACTTTAATCAGGGCGTTAAGGGAAGGCCCGGCAGTGTCTTTGAAGGGGTCTCCCACTGTATCGCCGGTAACTGCGGCCGCGTGGGTTTCTGTCCCCTTGCCGCCTAAGTTACCCGCTTCGATATATTTCTTGGCGTTGTCCCAGGCGCCGCCCGCGTTGGCCATGAACACAGCCATGAGCAGGCCGCTCAGGGTACCGCCGGCGAGCATTCCTCCCATAGCGGTCTTGCCCAGGCCGAAGCCGACCAGAAGAGGAGTTCCTACAGCCAGGAGGCCGGGAACGATCATCTGCCTGATGGCGGCTCTGGTGCTGATGTCGACGCAAGCCCTATAGTCGGGTTTGGCTTTGCCTTCCATCAGGCCGGGGATTTCTTTAAACTGGCGGCGAACTTCTTTGATCATTTCAAAAGCCGCCTTGCCCACGGCCTCCATGGCGAAGGCGCAGAACAGGAAGGGCAGGGCGCCGCCGATAAATAATCCAACGATGGTCAAAGGCTGCAGGATGTCGATAGTCTTTAGGCCGGCGATTTCACTAAAGGCGTTAAACAGGGCCAGGGCAGTCAGGGCAGCGGAACCGATGGCAAAGCCTTTGGCTACGGCGGCGGTGGTGTTGCCGACAGAGTCCAGCTTGTCAGTGGTTTTTCGCACATTGGGTTCCAGTTCAGCCATTTCAGCGATGCCGCCGGCATTGTCAGCCACAGGTCCGAAGGAGTCGATGGCAACCACGATACCGGCTGTGGAGAGCATGCCCATGGCAGCCATGGCGATGCCATAGACATCAGCCAAATAGTAAGACACCAGGGTGGCAGCGCAAATCACGATGACAGGCAGAGCGGTGCTCTTCAGGCCGGTAGCCAGACCGGCGATGATATTGGTGGCGGCCCCAGTTTGGGAAGCTTCCGCGATGGCTTGGGCCGGTCTTTTAAGATTCGAGGTATAGTACTCGGTAATGAGACCGATGGCCACGTTGACGACGAGACCACAGACGACGGCGCCAAATACAGGCAGCGCCTTGCCGGGGATGAGCCAACTGGTCAATCCGTAAGCGGCAATAGCCACAAGGAGGTTGGTCCCCCACAGGCCTTTGTTCAAAGCGGTTTGGGGATTGGCGTTCTCCCCGGTGCGCACAAAGAAGCTGGCGATGATGGAGGCGATGACCCCGGCTGCGCCTAAGAGCAGGGGCAGCAGCAGGGCGTTTAAGGGGCTGCCGGTCAGGCTGAGTTTTTCAATTACAGCGGGGCTCACCCCGATCAGCATGGCGGCGATGGTGGTAGCGGCATAGGATTCGAACAGGTCGGCGCCCATGCCGGCGGTATCGCCCACGTTGTCGCCCACGTTGTCGGCAATAACCGCGGGGTTTCTCGGGTCGTCTTCCGGAATACCGGCTTCCACTTTACCCACGAGGTCAGCGCCCACATCGGCAGCCTTGGTGTAAATCCCGCCGCCTACGCGGGCGAAAAGAGCGATGGCTGAGGCCCCGAAGGCAAAGCTGTTGATGATTTCGGCATCTTTAAACACTATGTAAAGAACGGACACACCCAGGAGCCCAAGTCCGGCTACGGACATGCCCATGACCGCGCCGCCGCGGAAGGCAACGCCCAAAGCCTTGTTCAGGCTTGTCCTGGCAGCTTCCGTTGTACGGGTGTTGGCCCGGGTGGTAATGCTCATCCCCACATAACCGGCGATGGCGGACAGGATAGAGCCTACGAAAAAGGATATGGCGGTGTCCCAGCCCTTTCCGAAACCTAATACAACAAAAATAATGACGACAAAGGGAATGAGGGTACGATACTGACGGTTCAAATAGGCCATGGCCCCTTCAAAAATGGCCTGGGATAGTTCCTGCATCCTGGAGTTGCCAGGGTTTTCACCCATGACGCTCTTGGCCAGATAGACAGCGAACAACAGGCCCAGGATCGCCGCACCCACAGCGTAAAAAGGAAGATTGCCCATTTCTTTTACCACGCTCCTTAAAGGTTATATACTAAAATTCTCCCTTAGCCCGGTCTGGACAAAAAAAATACTGGACTAGTGCAAACTATTCCTGTTATATGGAAAAATATCAAATATTGCCGCATCCAGACCGTAGACCGGAGAAAAATGTAACCTTTACTTATACATTAAGGCCATAAGAAGGTTGCTGAGCAGGAACAAGGCAGCGAAACCTGCGGAGACTTTGGACAGAAGTTCGTCCAGGCCTTTCTTTTTGCCGAAAATCGATTCACCGGCGCCGGCAATAGCTCCGGACAAACCCGCGCTGCGTCCGGACTGCAGCAGAACCGTGGCGATAATGCCCAGGGAACTGATAACCAGCAGGATTACTAACAGAATAGTCATGCAATTCACCCCCTTGGCTAAGCGCGTTGCCAATGGAAATATTTTAGCAAAGTAACGCGAAAAAATCAAGGACTATGGAGGGGTGTTTAACACTACACCCCTTCCAGTAATCCTATTATTTACCAATAGCTAAGCAATTAGCCTTTCCTGATGTTGTAAAAAGCGTTGACACCCAGGTACTTGGCCGTTTCGTCCAGTTCCTCTTCGATCCGCAGCAGTTGATTGTATTTGGCGACCCGGTCGGTGCGGGACGGTGCGCCGGTCTTGATCTGCCCGGCGTTGGCGGCCACGGCGATATCGGCGATAGTAGAGTCCTCGGTCTCGCCGGAACGGTGGGACACCACCGCGGTAAAGCCTGCCCGCTTCGCCATCTCTATGGCGTCCAGGGTTTCGGTCAGGGTGCCGATCTGGTTGACCTTGATCAGGATGGAATTGGTGGTGCCTGTGGAGATGCCCCGGGCCAGTTTCTCGGTATTGGTAACGAACAGGTCGTCACCTACAAGCTGGATGCGGGAACCCAGCCTCTCGGTCAGCTTCTTCCAGCCGTCCCAGTCGTCTTCCGACAGGCCGTCTTCAAGGGAGATGATGGGGTATTTGTTGACCAGGGACTCATAGAAATCGATCATCTCGTCGGAAGTCAGGGTTTTGCCTTCTCCAGCCAGGACATACTTGCCGTCCTGCCAGAGTTCAGTGGCGGCGGTGTCCAAGGCTATGAACACATCTTCTCCCGGTATGTAACCGGCCTTGGCGATAGCCTCCAGGATTACCTGGATCGCTTCTTCGTTGGATTTAAGGTTGGGGGCAAAGCCGCCCTCATCCCCAACGGATGTGTTATAGCCTTTTGATTTCAGCACCGCTTTCAGGTTGTGGAAAATCTCGGCGCCCATGCGCAGGGCCTCGGCGAAGGATGATGCACCGGCGGGCATGACCATGAATTCCTGGATGTCAACGTTATTATCGGCATGCTTGCCGCCGTTAAGGATATTCATCATCGGGACGGGCAGGGTCTTGGCGTTAACCCCCCCTATGTACTGGTACAGGGAAAGTCCCAGGGACTCGGCCGCGGCTTTGGCCACCGCCAGGGACACGCCCAGGATGGCGTTGGCGCCAAGCTTGCCTTTATTGGGGGTCCCGTCCAGATCAATCATGATTTGGTCCAGCATGGCTTGGTCCAGAGCGCTGTACCCGATCAGTTCAGGGGCGATGACGGTGTTGACATTATCCACCGCCTGCAGCACTCCTTTGCCCAGGTAGCGTTCCTTGCCTCCATCCCGCAGTTCCACCGCTTCATATGCTCCGGTGGAAGCGCCGGAAGGAACAGCGGCACGTCCCATGCTGCCATCCTCCAGGTATACGTCCACTTCTACGGTCGGGTTGCCCCTGGAATCCAGGATCTCCCTGGCTACGATGTCGGAAATAGTACTCACAGTAAATAATACCTCCTTATTTGAGACCCTCTATGGGGATTACTTATAAGTTGACATTTTAGGTCGGAACTCGGCCGAAGAGGCTTTTCTTCTGGGTCGGAATACAGAAATCGGCTAAGGGGGTGTTTCTTCTGGGTCGGAATACAGAAGTCAGAATGAGATTGGCTTGAATTATTCTGAATTCTGTATTCTGACTTCCGACCGGGATGTAACGCTCCCGGGCCGAATTCCGACCGCAAAAAGATTCTCCCGGGCAAGGCCCTAGATTTTTAGCAGACTTACTCCCGTCATCTCGGGGGGCTTTTCCTCTCCGAGGATGTCCAGGATGGTAGGGGCGATATCCCGCAGGGAGCAGCCTGAACGCAGGCTCTTGCCTTTGTAGGCATCTCCCGCCAGGATGAAGGGAACCAGGTTGGTGGTATGGGCTGTGAGCGTTGCCCCTGTCTCCGGGTCTATCTTCTCCTCGGCGTTGCCGTGGTCTGCGGTGAGCAGCAGGGCTCCCCCCTTCTCCATTACCGCCGGGGCGATCTGGCCGAGGCAGCTGTCCACGGTTTCCACCGCTTTTACCGTCGCCTCCAGGACCCCTGTATGGCCCACCATGTCCGGGTTGGCGAAGTTCAGGACGATAACATCATAAATGCCCTCATGTATTTTGTCCAGCACCGCGCGGGTCAACTCGTCCGCGCTCATCTCGGGCTGCAGATTATAAGTAGCCACCTTGGGTGAGGAAATCAGAATCCTGTCCTCACCGGGGTTTGGTTCTTCCACCCCGCCGTTGAAAAAGAAGGTCACATGGGCATATTTTTCTGTCTCCGCAATTCTGAGCTGCCGCAGACCTTTGGCGGCTAAAACTTCGCCCAAGGTATTGGCCAGGTTCTGGGGCGGAAAAGCCACCGGCGCAGAGATGGTTACATCATACTCAGTCAGGCAGACGTAGTTGACCGCGGGATGTTTTTCCCGCTCGAAACCGCTGAAATCCCGGTCTGTGAAAGCACGAGTAATCTGCCTGGCCCGGTCGGCACGGAAATTGAAAAAGATTACGCTGTCCCCGTCCCCGATGAGCCCCGTGGGTAGCGGCCCGTCCAGGAGCACCGTGGGTTTGACAAACTCATCGGTTACCTTCAGGTCATAGGACTGCTCCACCGCTGCGGCGGCTGTGGCGGCCATTTCCCCCCGGCCGAGAACAAGGGCATCCCAGGCCAGTTTAACCCGCTCCCACCTCTTGTCCCGGTCCATGGCGTAGTACCGGCCGGAAATGCTGGCGATCTTGCCCACGCCCAACTCCCGGCATTTGCCTTCCAAGGCTGCGATGTAGGTCTTGGCGTTGTCCGGCAGGACGTCCCGCCCGTCGAGGAAACAGTGGATAAAGACCTTTGTCAGGCCGCGCTGTTTTGCCAGTTCCAGCAGGGCAAAAAGATGTTCAATATGGCTGTGCACACCGCCATCCGACAAGAGCCCCATCAGGTGCAGGGCTTTGCCGCCGGCTTTGGCCTGGTCCATAGCGGCAGTCAGAGCCGGATTAGTGAAAAAATCCCCATCCTGAATGGCCTTAATGATTCGGGTGAGTTCCTGGTAAACCACTCTGCCCGCTCCAATGTTCAGGTGTCCAACCTCAGAATTGCCCATCTGACCTTTGGGCAGTCCCACGGCTTCACCGGAGGCCTGCAAGAGGGTGTTCGGGTAGTTGGCCCTGAGCTTGCTGTAGTTGGGCAGTTTGGCCAGGGCCAGGGCATTGCCCTCAGTTCTCTCGCTGTATCCCCAACCATCCATAACAATAAGCATTACAGGTTTTACTGAGGACATAGTCTGCCTCCTTGAACGTCTACTGAAAAAGTTAGTTTGGCCTTGGCGTGATGCATACTTTGGCAGACCTCCATACCGGTTCCATCAGTGGATAAAATACCTTACAAAGGCCTTCAGTCCCGGCAGCAGGCATGCACTCGGACTTCGGACTTCTGACTTCGGACCTCGGTTATGCCTGGTAATTGACAATCTGCGCAAAGGACACCGGGTCCAGGCTGGCTCCGCCCACAAGGGCGCCGTCGATGTTGGGCATGCCCATCAGTTCAGGGGCGTTGCCGGGCTTGACGCTGCCGCCGTACTGGATGCGCACTTCCGCGGCGGTCTCAGGCCCAAAAAGTTCCTCCACCACACCCCGGATGAAAGAGATCACTTCCTCAGCGTCCTCGCTCGAGGCTGTCCTGCCTGTGCCGATAGCCCAGACAGGTTCATAAGCTATGACCATCCTGGCCGCATCAGCAGGAGCAATCCCAGCCAATCCGCCCGTGACCTGTCTTCTCACCACCTGGGTTGTGGTCCCGGCCTCCCGCTCTGCCAGCTTCTCCCCAACGCAGAAAATCGGGACCAGACCGTTAGTGAGGGCAGCTTTTAGTTTACGGTTTACTGTCTCATCACTTTCGCCGAAATATTCCCGCCGCTCCGAATGGCCCAAAATCACGTATTTGCAGCCGGCGGCAAGGAGCATACCGGGCGATACCTCCCCTGTATAGGCCCCTTCAGCCTCCCAGTACATGTTCTGCGCACCCAGGGATATTCCTGTACCGGCTAGCTCGGGAGCCAAAACCTCCAGGGAAGTGTATGGAGGGCAGATGACAATTTCACAGTGCTTGGCCCCGCCTGCCAAAGGCTTGAGGTCCCTGACAAATTCCACCGCCTCGGCGGCTGTCTTATACATTTTCCAGTTGCCGGCTATGATTGGCTGCCGCATGTCTTTCCTCCGCTATTTGTCTTGTAATGCTGCCACACCGGGCAGGACCTTGCCTTCCAGAAATTCCAGGGAGGCCCCGCCGCCCGTGGAAATGTGGGTTATCTTCTCGGCTACCCCGAGCTTCTCCACCGCCGCTACAGAATCCCCGCCGCCCACGATGGTCACCGCCTTGGAGCCGGCCAGAGCCTGGGCCACAGCTTCCGTCCCCGCGGCGAAAGGCTCCATCTCGAACACGCCCATGGGTCCGTTCCAGACAATAGTGCGGGCAAAGCTGATTTCGTCGGCAAAGAGCTTGGCTGTGGCGGGGCCGATATCCAGGGCCAGCCACCCGGCCGGGATTTCTTCCACACCTACAACTTTTCGCTGGGCGTCCGCCTCAAACTTATCCGCCGCCACCACATCTGAGGGCAGGAGAAACTTGACATTGCAGCCGGCATCCTGCACCAGCTTGCGGGCCAGGTCCAGCTTATCGTCTTCCACCAGGGATTTCCCCACATCATAGCCCTGTGCTTTGAGGAAAGTGTTGGCCATGCCTCCCCCTATTATCAGGCAGTCCACTTTATTGAGCAGGTTCTCGATCACCCCGATTTTGTCCGAGACCTTAGCGCCGCCCAGGATGGCGGTAAAGGGACGCTCAGGATTGGCCAGGGCCCTGCCCATGATTTCAATCTCTTTCTGCATCAGGAAGCCTGCCCCGGCGGGCAGGAGGCGGGCAATACCCTCGGTGGAAGCGTGGGCCCGGTGAGCCGTGCCAAAGGCGTCATTTATGTAAATGTCGGCCAGCTCGGCCAGCTTGGCGGCAAAGCCGGGGTCGTTTTTCTCTTCCTCCGCGTAAAAGCGCACGTTTTCGAGGAGCAAGACTTGGCCAGGTTCCAGCTTGACAACGCTTTGCTTAACCTCTTCTCCTACGCAGTCCCCGGCCATCTCCACAGGAGCCCCTAACAGTGAGCTCAGGCGCACGGCAACAGGGGCCAGGCTGTATTTCGGGTTTGCCTGGCCTTTGGGCCTGCCCAGGTGGGAGGCCAGGATAACTTTGGCGTCTTGTTCCATCAGGTAGCGGATGGTGGGAATCGCTGCCCGGATGCGGGTGTCATCGGTGATATTTTTGTTCTCATCCATGGGAACATTGAAATCCACCCTGACCAAAACCCTTTTTCCCTCAACAGCAAAATCTTTGACCGTCTTTTTTTTCACAATGATTCTCCTTCCCCACAAAAGTAGAGGGTATCACCCTCTATTAAAGTCTCCCGGCGACATAAGCGGCCAGCTGCACAACCCTGCTGCTGTATCCCCACTCATTGTCATACCAGGCTACTACTTTGGCAAATTTATCCCCGACTACGCTTGTCAACAGCGCATCTACAATAGAAGAATTGCTGTTGCCGTTGTAATCCCTGGATACTAATGGTTCTTCACTGTATGCCAAAATTCCTCTTAAACCTTCTTCAGACGCCTGGCGCAATGCAGAATTTATTTCTTCCTTGCTCGCTGTCCGGGCCAGTACCGCGTTCAAGTCCACCAGGGACACATTGGGAGTGGGTACCCTCACAGCAAAACCCGTCAGCTTTCCCTTCATCTCTGGAATGACCAGGGATACCGCCTTTGCCGCCCCGGTGGTGGTGGGGATCATGGACATGCCGGCAGCCCTGGCCCGGCGCAGGTCCTTGTGGGGCAGGTCCAGAATTTGCTGGTCGTTGGTCACCGAGTGCACCGTGGTCATCATGCCCAGTTCCACTCCGAAACTGCGGTGCAGGACTTTGACGATAGGGGCCAGGGCGTTGGTGGTGCAGGAAGCGTTGGAGAGCACATGGTGCCTGGCCGGGTCATACATCTCCTCGTTTACGCCCATGACCACAGTTAAGTCCTCGCCTGTGGCCGGGGCGGAAATAATCACCTTCCTGGCCCCTGCCTCCAGGTGCTTGGCGGCGTCATCCCGCTTGGTGAACCTTCCCGTAGACTCGATGACGATGTCCACCCCGAAGTCCCGCCACGGAAGCTTGGCCGGGTCTTTCTCAGCGCTGACCGTGACTTCCCTGCCGTTTACAATTATCGCGTTTTCCCCGGCTTTGATTTCACCCTCAAAGGTGCCGTGCACCGAATCATATTTCAGCAAATGTGACAAAGTCTTGGCATCCGTCAAGTCATTTACCGCTACAATTTCAATCTCCGGGTGCACCTGGGCAATCCGGAAGACGTTGCGCCCGATCCTGCCAAACCCGTTAATTCCTACCCGCATGCCGGTCCCTCCTTAACACGCAAAAACTTTACTGCCTTAGCTTGCCCAGCTTGATTTTGCGCTATTAAGGAGATTTTCTTCTTGGGTCAGGCAGAGAAGCATTTCTTTTAGGTCGGAATACAGATGTCGGCCAGAGGAGACGTTCTTCTCGGTCGGAATTCAGGAGTCAGAATAAAGTAGGCTCTAAGAATGAAGGGCCGGGGTTTGTGGCTTACTTATTCTGAATTCCGACCTTCGAGTCCAACTCTTGAGTACGAATTCTGTATTCTGTGTTCTGACCCTCAAGTCAGGCTATTGAGCATCACCGCTTTCCCACTCCAGTGCCCGGGTTAGCGCCCGCTTCCAGCCGGAGTAGAGTTTTTCGCGGCGGGTCTGTTCCATGGCGCAATCAAAGTGATGCTCCAACTGCCAGCGCTTGGCCAGCTCCTCTTTATCCTGCCAAAAACCCACGGCGAGCCCTGCCAGATAGGCTGCTCCCAAGGCCGTGGTCTCAATTACCTTCGGCCTCTCCACCGGGACAGCCAGCATGTCCGCCTGAAACTGCATGAGCAGGTTGTTGGCCGCCGCGCCCCCGTCAACCTTCAGCGCCTGCAGCTTGATGCCTGAATCCGCCTCCATGGCGCCCAATACATCCTTGGTCTGGTAAGCCATGGATTCCAGAGCTGCCCGGACGATGTGCTCTTTGCTCACACCCCGTGTGAGGCCCACAATCGCTCCCCTGGCCCGCATGTCCCAGTAAGGGGCGCCCAAGCCGGTAAAAGCGGGCACCAGGTAAACCCCGTTGGTGTCTGCCACAGCTGAGGCCAGCTGTTCGGACTCGGAAGCAGTTGTCAGGATTTGCAGGCCGTCCCGCAGCCACTGGATGGCGGCGCCCGCAACGAAGATACTGCCTTCCAGGGCATACTGGACCTTGCCCTCCAGGCCCCAGGCGATAGTGGTCAGGAGGCCGTTTTGCGACCGGCAAAGCTGGCTGCCTGTGTTCATCAGCATGAAGCAGCCTGTGCCGTAAGTATTCTTGGCCATGCCGGGCCCGTAACAGGCCTGGCCGAAAAGGGCCGCCTGCTGGTCCCCGGCCGCCCCGGCAATCGGGACGGCGCTGCCGAAGAATACCCCGGAATCTGTTAAGCCGTAAACTTCGCTGGAGGACCTCACCTCAGGCAGCATCGCCTCAGGCACACCCAGCGCTTCCAGCAGTTCCCGGTCCCAGCACAGGTCCTTGATGTTGTACATCAGGGTGCGTGAAGCGTTGGAGTAATCAGTGACATGGACCCTGCCGCCCGTGAGCTTCCAGATCAGCCAGGTGTCCATGGTGCCAAAGAGCAGGTCTCCCCTTAAGGCTTTCTCCCTGGCGCCCGGCACGTGGTCCAAAATCCACTTGACTTTGGTGCCGGAAAAATAAGCGTCCAATACCAGACCGGTCTTGTGGCGAAAAGTCTCCTCCAGCCCGCGGGCCTTAAGCTCATCGCAGATGGCTGCGGTGCGGCGGCACTGCCAGACTATGGCATTGGTGACCGGTTTGCCGGTTGCTTTATCCCAGACCACAGTTGTCTCCCGCTGGTTGGTGATGCCGATTCCAGCCAGATGCGCAGGACCGCTGCCCGTTCTTGCCATCACTTCTGCTATCACGCCGTACTGGGCGCTCCAGATTTCCTCCGCATCGTGTTCCACCCAGCCCGGCTTGGGGTAGATCTGGCTGAACTCTTTCTGGGCCAGTCCTGCAATACTCCCGGCATGGTCAAACAGGATCGCCCGGCAGCTCGTCGTCCCCTGGTCCAGGGCCAGGACATATTTCTTTTTCATCCTCCCCTTAATCCTCCGCCATCAGTTACTTCCTACATAGATTATACCTCATCTCCGCAATCAATTCCCCACACTTTGATAGCTTTTCAGCCCCTTCAACCAGGTCATGTAGGCTACCGCAAAGGAGAGTGCAGCAGCAGCCATGGTTCCCCATAGAGCATGCGCAAGATCCACCTTGTCGACGAAGTACCCGGCGGGATAATAGGCCGTAAACCCAAAGGGTATGACAAAAGTCAAAATGCCCCGGACGACTTTATTGTAAATACTCAGGGGATATTTGGCAAAATTGCTCAGCTGATAATTCATAAACAGAATCGCCTGGCTGAATTGGATCCACAGGGCCATTGACGCAAAAAAGAGTTTTACTGAAGTATAGATAACTGTTCCGGCCAAAATAACAACCACAAAAATAAGCGCTTTAAAGGGAGTTATAGAGATATGGGCATAAGGCAGCGCCATCCCCACCAGGAGTATTCCAACCAGCAGTTCACCCAGGGCATCAAACTGGAACCGTTCTGCCACGACCTGAAAAAGGGGATTCACCGGCCTCAGGAGATAACGGTCAAACTCTCCCCGCACGATGATCTGACCGGAGAGCAGCCAGAGATTGTCGGTGAGCAGGTGATCCAGGCCCCTGGGCAGCTGGGCAAAGCCATAGATAAACACCACCTGGTGGAAGTCCCACCCGTTAAGGTGAGGAATCTTTTGAAATACCAGCCAGATGAAGGCAATCCCCGACCCCTGTGTGAACAGAAAGCCGAGGATGCCAATCAGGAAATCCGCCTTATACTCCATCAGCATTTTAAGGTATTGCGTGACAAACATAACATACAGCCGGAAATAACGCATCTGCTATCCCCCCAAAATGGTCAGGCGTTTGACCGCTTTTGTCCAGGCCCAGTGATTGAGAATGCCCAGGAGCACAACCCACAGGCCCTGGGTCAGAATCGCTGCCGCAGCCTGAAGGCCGGCAAACTTACCAAGGTAAAACATGGTGGGTGTGTAAACCATCGAACCAAACGGGAAGAAAAGCAGCGTCCGCTGCAGCCATTCAGGGAAGAAGGCCAGCGGGATTACCGCTCCGGAAAAGAAGGCTACAACAACGTTTTTGGTTACTGAAAGTCCCCAGGTATTGATGGTGAAAAAAGCGACCAGGCCGAACAAATTGTCAAACAAAAACTGAATTACAAAACTCAGGCTGAAGCTGAACACGTAGAGACCCACCGCTGTGATTCCCCCGGGCATGAGATGAAGAACGGCGATGAGGATGAAAAGGAGGGGAAGGGCGATAAGCACAAACTGGTGCAGGAAATTACCGATGGCTTTGAACAGGTACATGATGCGGTACCGGATCGGTTTTATGAGATTCATCGCAATCGACCCGTCACGCACTTCTCTGGCGATTTTCTGGTCAGTACCCACACTTATCAGGCTGGAGGTCATGGTGCTCACAAATACATAGGCGATCATCTGCTGCAAAGTAAACCCGGCCAGTGTGGCCGTAGGGGAGCTCTTAAAAACAGCCAGCCAGAGGTAATAGGTAACAAATGTGGTCATGATCCCGCCAAAAACAAACATCAGGTAGTTGGCAGGGTAACTCATCACCATCTGGATCTCGCTGACGGCGAAAGGCCAGTATGTTCTAAAGCGTTGAAAGATCCGTTTCATAGCGCCAACTCGTTACGGTAAATCCCTTTGACAATATCTTCGATACCGGTTTCAGCGATGGATATGTCCAGGACCTCAGCCTGGGCCATGACCTGGGCGACGATCTCCGCGATTCCCAATTTGTGGCGGTTAAAAGACACAAAATAACTGTGACCCTCGCACCAGCTTTTCAGGTCCTGTTCTGCCAGTCCGGCCGTCGACAAGCGGATTTTCCGCGCCTCCCCGGCTTCTTTGACCTCGAATTTCAGCATCTTCATCGCACCGTATCTATCCTTGATGTTCTGCAGGCTTCCGTCATACACCAGCCTGCCATGGTCAATCATGATGATGCGCGGGCAGAGTTCTTCTATATCTGAAAGGTCATGCGTCGTCAGGACCACCGTGGCGCCAAAGGTTTGATTAATTTCCTTGATCGCCTGTCTCATCTTCTCTTTGACCAGGACATCCAGGCCTATGGTAGGCTCATCCAGGAACACTACAGCAGGACGGTGCAAGAGGGCAGCGGCAAGGTCCGCCCGCATCCGCTGCCCGAGAGACAAGGTTCTGACCGGATTGGTCATAAATTCATGGAGATCCAAAACGCTGTCCAGGAATTCCATAGTATCGCGGTAAGCTTTAGCAGGGACATTGTAAATCTCTTTCAGGATACTGAATGTCTCGGACAGCTGCAGATCCCACCAGAGCTGAGTCCGCTGTCCGAACACAACCCCGATGTTTCGCGCGTTTTGCTGCCGGTTTTCATAGGGTACCGTTCCGTTGACCGTACAGCTGCCCGATGAAGGCGCCAGGATTCCGGTCATGATTTTGATGGTCGTGGACTTTCCAGCTCCGTTGGCGCCAATATAGCCAACCATTTCGCCGCGCCGGATCGCGAAACTGATATCTTCGACGGCGCATTTCGCCTCATATTCTCCGGAAAACAACCCCCGGACCGTTCCCCAAAGCCCCGGTTGCTTTTTCTTCAGCTTAAAAGTCTTGGTCAGGTGTTTAACCTCGATCATCGGGTCCCCCCTCATCTGGACCGCCCGGGTCTCTACTCGGCCAGGCAGGAAAACTCTTCCGCCAGAACCCATTCATGTTGCGTGACTTTGCCGCCCCAGTGAACCTCTACCGTCACCTGCCCCTGAGGCGCCCAGTTCCCTTCCCGGTGAGCGGTCAAAGACAAAGTCTCACCGTCAAAAGCGCCTCTGACGTGCAGGCGGCGGTATTCTCCGGCGCGGTAAGCATACCCCTCACCGTCGTCCATGTAAAAACTTGCCGTCGTGCTAAAGGGCACATGCGCATAGACTTCCAACGTTTCCACGTTCAGCAAATCCATATTTGTGACTTCTCCTCCACACCCCAGGCCAAGCATCGCCCCTTGCCGCAGGAAGAGCGGAATTTCCTCCAAAGGCGCTTCCACGCTGATGTGCTGTTCTCCTTGGTAGACCTTCCCGCTGCTCCGCTCCTGCCACACTCCTGCCGGGAGGTAAACAAGCCTTTCCCTGGCCCCCTTCTGAATGACCGGGGCGACCAGGCAGTCTGGCCCAAACAGAAACTCGTCATTCACCCGCCAAGCCGTTTCGTCCTCAGGAAATTCCCAGAGCAGTGGCCGCATGACCGGGCTGCCTGTGCGGGAAGCCTCTTCAAACAGCGTATAGAGAGTGGGCAGCAGGCGGTAACGCAATTCCATTGCCCGGCGGTAGACCCTTTCAGTCTCTGCGCCGAAAGCCCATGGTTCCTGGGCAATGCTGTCAATTGCGCTGTGGTTGCGGCAAAACGGAGTAAAGGCGCCGACCTGCGCCCAGCGGGCCAGCAGTTCCGGTTCGCCGTCTTCGCAGAATCCGCCGATATCCGTCCCTACGAAAGGCACACCTGAAAGCCCGATGTTGAGGCACATGGACACCGCCTGGGCCAGGTGCTCCCACCAACTGCTGTTGTCCCCCAGCCAGACCGCCGCATGGCGCTGGATGCCGGCAAACCCGGCACGCGTCAGGACGAAGGGACGCTTGTCAGGCGCAAATCTCAGCAGTCCCTCATGTGCCGCCTGGGACATCAGGCTGCCATACCGGTTATGGACTTCCGCATGAGAAAGTTCGCCGTATTCCCCGTGGCATACATCCGGCGGAAATGTTTTGCCCGGCACATTAAACACCGAAGGCTCATTCATATCATTCCAAACGCCGTCCACACCATGGGCCAAATGTTTCGCTTGCTGCTCTCCCCACCAGGCGCGCACCCTCGCCCGCGCAAAGTCGGGGAAAAGGGCAGGACCGGGCCAGACTTCGCCCGCAAAAACTTCTCCGGTCTCCTTGGTACAAAAGACATCCTTGGCTAAACCGTCGGCGCAGACTTGATAAGCTTCATCCTTTTTTACCCCCGGGTCAACGATGGTCACTACATGAAAGCCCAGTTCATGCAGCTCACGGTTCATCGCCTCCGGCTCAGGAAATTCCCGGGGATCCCAGGTGAAGTCACGGTACCCGTCCATATAATGGATATCCAGGTGCATCACGTCACAGGGTATGTGCTTCTCCCGCATCATGCGCGCGGTTTCCAGCACCTGAGCCTGCGGGTGGTAGCTATACCGGCTCTGGTGATGCCCGATGGCCCAGAGGGGGGGCAGGGGCATTTTCCCGATCCATTCCGCCCACTGCGTCAGAACCTCGCGTGGATTGGCGCCCAGGAAGACCCACTGGTCCAGCACCCCCCCGTCAGCCTGGACCAACAGTTCCCCGGGGTTTTCCTTGCCCAGGTCCCATTCCGTCCGGAAGCTGTTGTTGACAAACATTCCCCAGCGCGCGCTCAGCAGCCAGGGGATAGCTTGGTAGAGGGGATCGGTGCTCGGCAGGTGCGGTACGACATCTGTATTCCACAACACCCAGTGTTTCCCGCGCTTGTCCAGGGGCCCCATCTTTTCTCCCAGCCCGGTTACCGGTTTTCCGTCCCATTTCCAGGCAGCAGAGACCCGGGTTCCCTGCTGGCGGTAGGCCTTCGGACCCTCTTGAGTAAGCAGTAAATTCCCCCGGGCATCCACGATTTCCAGAGCGAAGGGGTTTTTCTGAATTCGAAGCCTCAGAAACCGGTTCCGGACTTCCCAGCCCTTCTCTGTCTCCTGCCACTCCGCTGCGAGCGGCGCACCCTCCTTGAGAAGTACCGGCGGCAAGCCGGTTTCCGCCGCCGCGGCAGGATCAAGCTGACCGGTCCCGTGGTAACGCAGGCGGAGCAAAGCTTCCCCATAAAGCGCTATTTGCAAAACCTGGGTCCCTGACCGAAGCTCCAACACTCCCGCATCCGGGCGGCCCGTTTCAACATAGTCCAACTGCAACGTTTCCATATCGCTTTTCCACCTTAAATCTATAAATTAGTGTAAGTGTTCAGGTCAGACCCGTATGCCCTCCGGTGGCACCGGCAGCGCATGAAAACTCCCCCAAGCTCAACCCGGTTTAATGACCCCGACCACATGTCCCCGTTGGACGGAAGCTTCAAGCTGCAGATACTCGGCCTGGCTCCAGATGAGAGGGGTTGCGCTTTCCGTCCCGCTGCCGCTCTCCTGCCATATCTGCTCCGCGAGCAATCCGGCCGGATTGGCAAACCTGACCATGGCCTGCAGCATTGCGCGGGCTCCTGCCTCATTTCCGGCAGCCAGTTCGTACAGTCCCCGCTCTCCGGTGAGCAGCGGCCAAAGACGCCCGGCGGGGACGCCGTCTTTTCCCCGGTCACCATAGGCATCATGATTGTAGCGGTACCAGGCAGGCCCCAGAGGGGTCTCAACCTTGAGAGCATGGTCAACCACTTTAAGGGTAGATAAAATGTGAGGGTCGTGCGGTGAGCGGACACCTAACCGGACCAGTTCCAGAAAACCCGGGTCAACAACAGCCCTTGCGTCGTAACTTCCCGCATTGTTCGCCAGAGTAATTTCGTCCGGCCGGTTCGGCGTCCCACTGCTGCTGATGCGAAGATAATAGCCCGTTCCCAAAGGGCCTGTTGTGGTGTAAGTCCAGTTCTCCACATTTCTGTCCCACGCATCCGCCACTTCTCTCCAGTGAGCGGCCAGGGCCGGTTGGCCCTGAGCCTGAGCTTGCCGGGCGGCGCTCCTTAACCCCGCTATCTCGCTCGCAAGAGTCGCGGGAGAATAACCGTGCTGTTCTTCCCAACGCTCCTGTTCGGTATCAGGAGCCGATTGAGCCAGAAAATTGGCTGCACGTTCCACCATAGGCCAATATTGGTCCGGCGCCACAAGCTCGGCGAGCAGAATCGCATCAGCCGTTTCATCCTTCTGGGTGGCCATCCAGTAGGGAGTTCCATCCACCCGGGTATTTTGCCAGAATCCTCCGTCATGGCGCTGTACCTGGGCCAAATACCCCAAAGCTTCCCTGGCTGTCGTCCGGTCCCCCCAAGCCCACAAAGCTATACCGGCATCATAGAGATCCCTCGGCCAGACCAAATTATAGCCGTGTTCATCGGGCTTATCCCGGCGTTCCAGGCCCCAGGGAAATACCGGGCCGGCGATAATCGCTCCAGGAGTTGTCTTATCTTCTGCCGCTTTAATCAGCATCAGGGATGCTTGGGCTTCCGGCGTCAGCTTCAACCCACCCGGCAGGCTTAACGCAGCAAGATAATCATGCCAGCCGGATGTGTAGCGGGCTTCAAGGCTTGCCTGCGGCTGCTCCAAGGTGGATTGCGCAGCGCTGTCCGCTTCCCCGCCCGTGCGGCCGAAGGAGAAAATCAGCCGGAAACTCTTGCCGGCAAAAAGAAGGCGCCCCACGACTTCCCCCGGGCCAGCTTTTTGAGTCTCCCTTCGCAAAGACCAATCCTCTTTGGCAGCAGGGCCGGCCGGGTGCAGCATGGCCGCAAAGCCGCCAATGCTGGCATCGGAACGGACGGACAAGTGCGTATTGCGCCCTTGAAAGTCCAGGCCACTGGGACTTGCTTCCCCTTCGTTGCCCAGGCCCGTTCCCCCCAGATGTGGGACAACTTCTAATCCAATCCGGACCTGCTGTGGAGCGGTGACCTGCACGGACATGACAACGCTGTTATGCTCCGGGTCGGTGAAGACTGTCTTGAGAATCCTCACAGCGTGAGCCTGATTCACTTCCTCGACCTGATAGAGCAGCGCCAGCGGATCAGGCCGGCTGACCCGGACCTGGAAATCCCGCTCTTCTCTCAAGCTCCAATCCGGGCCCAGAACACTCAGAGAAGCTTCTTTCAGCTGGGGCGTATCAAGCGTCGGATAAAAGCATTCACTAAGCACACCGTGCGTCAGCGTAAACCAGGTGCGTGAGGAATCGGGCTGCTTATAATCGTAGGTATAAGCGGTGCCAAAGCCGTCCTTTTGCCCGGACATCCAGGAATCGCTCAGCTCGTGTGCCGGAGGCCCAGCCTGCTTAGCGGCTGAGCCCTGCAGAGTCTGCACTAACGGCAGGTCAAGCAGGTAGAGCATGATTAAGCTGATCAGAACAAACGCCCACCCTTTTGCCGGGCGCCATTTGCGGTTTTGCATGATTCCGTTCCCCTTCTCCTCTCACGCGCTTGTCCTGGCGCTACTTGACAGCGCCGCGGGTCAGGCCGGATTCAACATAGCGCTGCAGCGCCATGAACACAATCATCACCGGCAGTGAGGCCAAAACAGCGGCTGCCGAATACTCTGTCCAGTTGGTCGAAAACTGGTTGTTGATAAAGTTCCGCAGCCCGAGCGGAACAGTATATTTCAACGGATCATGAATCGCCGCACTAGTCAACATGAATTCGCTGTAGACTCCGATAAAAGTAAACAGGAAAATGACCACAAGCATGGGGCGGGCAAGAGGCAGGATGATTTTGGTAAAGACAGTCCAATGATTCCCCCCGTCCACAAATACCGCCTCGTCCAACTCCTTGGGCAGTCCGTCAATAAAGCCTTTCAGCAGCCAGATGTTGAAAGCGTTAGCTCCTGAAAGGACCAAAATAAGCCCCCACAGGGAGTCGGTAAGATTCAATCTGATCAAAATGGTTAAGACTGCGGCAATCGCCATGAAGTTGGGAAACATCTGCAGGATGAGCAGAGTCATCAGACCGTACTTCCTGCCGCGAAACCTCAGCCTGCTGTAGGCATAGGCAGCCAGAACCGCCATAAAGGTCTGGATCACGGATACGGTAAAACACACTTTCATGCTGTTAATCACCCACAGCCCGAAGGGGTTAGTGGGATCATGGAACAAATTGTAGTAATTCTCAGTGGTAAAGCGGCTGGGTATCAGGTTTAAGGAATTAAAGGCGTTGCCTTGTTGGAAGGAAGAGAGAAGCACCCAAACTAAAGGGAAAATCATGCCGATGAGGAATACCCAGATAATTACCCGGCTGAGCCAAAGGGTGGTGCGTTCCTGGCTTGTCAAATGCTTTTTCTCCCTCATCTTCAGTCCACCTCCTCGAACGCATGGGTTGCCTTCATATTCACTGCCGTGATAACCGCGACAATGGCAAAGATCACCAAGCTGAAGGCCGACGCCAGGTCGTAGCGGTTAAAGGTGAGAGTCATTTTATAAGCGGCAGAAATCAAAATATCGCTCTTGCCGACAAAGGCGTTGGTCATGCTCGGCGGCCCGCCGCCCGTCAACAGGTAGACCATGCCGAAGTTGTTGAAGTTATAGCCAAAGGTGGAAATCAAGAGAGGGAGAGTGGCTCCGGTAAGCAGGGGGAGTGTAATCCACCTCATCTTCTGCCACCAGCCGGCCCCATCCAAGTCAGCGGATTCATACAGGTCCTCGGGAATTGAACTCAAGGCCCCCAGAGCTGCGTTCATCATGAAGGGATACCCCAGCCAGAGATTGACCCCGATCATGGAAACCTTGGCCCAAAGTGGGTCGTTCAGCCACGGGATTGGCTGCAGGCCGAACAAATGCAGCACCGCGTTCATTGCTCCGGCGCTTTGATTCAAGACCCCTGACCAGCTCAAAACAGCTATTGTGCCTGGAACGGCCCAGGGAATGATGAGCAGCGCCCTATAAACGTAACTTTCTCTCATATTCTTGTTATTTAACAACGTCGCCAAAAACAAGCCCAGAGCGTAGACTAAGACAGTGGACAAGGCAGCAAACATAAATGTCCATGCCAGGAGCGGAAAGAAAGCGCCGGCAAACGGACCGGCTAATATCAGGCGGAAGTTCTGCAACCCGACCCATTTGGCATCATTCAGATGATTCAAACTGAAATTGGTAAAAGCAATGATAACCGTGGCCACGATCGGGATAAAGCTCAACACTATCAGCGAGAGCCAGGCAGGGGTAAGGTAGGCGTAAGGATAGAGGCGGGGACGCGCGAGCCGGCTCTTTTCGTCCTTTTTCCGTTTCTCCTGTTCCCGTCTTGTCGTCATGTTACTTTCTCCTTTGCTGAGGGAAGAGACTCGCAGACTGCTCAGAGTCCACGAGTCATTTATCCGCTTCCAAGACTCCCACTTCTATAAGCGGGAGTTCCATGCTCTGCTTCGGTGGGGGTAGAGTCCCCCACCGAAGTCCCGATGTTCAGCTTTAGCTGAACGGGTTTACTGTTGTAAGGCAATACCGCTCTTGATCTTGGCAACCATAGCATCCAGAACTGTCTTGACGTCTTTCCCTTGAGTCAGGAGTTTCAGATTGTCACCAGCCGGTCCCCATACCGCGGCCATGGCTGTAATGTTGGGCATGGGTACCCCCTGATTGGCCTGAGTCATGAAGGCCTTGATAACCGGGTCATTCTGCACTGCCGGATCGTTTTGATAACTCTTCACAACCGGGATACGGTTGCCGACCTTAAACAGAGTCTCAGGAGACTTTTGCAGCATATATTTAACCAAATCCCAGGCTGTGTCGACGTTCGCGGATTTCGCGCTGACGAAAGCAGTGTAAACGCCTACAAAGGGAACAGAAGCCTTGCCATCCGGCAGCGCCGGCAGATTGGTAATCGCAAAGGGAGTGTTGGCTTTTTTCAGCCCGGCAACATCCCACGGGCCGCTGATGTAAAAACCGGTTTTGCCGTTCTGGAAGGCGGCCAGAGCGTTGTTGCCGCTGATGTCAGCAGGCATGAAGTGGTATTTGGTCACGAAGTCCTGAACCAATTGGGCCCCTTTGACTGCCCCCTCATTGTTCATGCCGATATCATTCGGGTCCAGGGCGCCGTTGGCAGCCTTGAACACATAGCCGCCCTCTCCGGTCAAGAAAGCATTGGTGAAATAGAAATTGTTGATATCATACTGGAAGCCTACTTTTTGCGCCTGGGCGATGAAATCATCCCAAGTCGTGGGTGGAGTGGGAACTTTCTGCGTATTGTAGAACAAAGCGTAGGTTTCCATGCTCAGGGGAACAGCATATTTTTTGCCGTCATAGCTAACCGCCTGAATGGCCAGCGGCACATAGTCCGAGTCTTTCATGACAGAGCCGGGAACGGGAACCAACAGTCCGGCTTTCTGGAATGTCCCCAGATTGTCATGCGGTAAACCAAACATGATATCCGGTCCCTTGCCATTTTGCGCAGCCGTGGCAAAGGCTTGGAAGTCGCTGTTGTCTGCAACAAAATTGACTGTGTTGTTAGTTTTCTTTGCCCATTCCTCCGCAATAGGTTTAAGGGCCGCAACCTCAGTTGGCGTAAAATGTGACCATACGTTAATGGTCACCCCGCTTTTGACGGTGGGAGCCGCAGGGGTAGTCGGAGCCGGAGTAGTGGTTCCGCATCCTACCAGGCTCACCGCCAGGACCAGTACGAGCGCAATGGCCAGAATTCCTTTGGACCGCTTTCTAATCATTGTCATCTTTCTCCCTTCACTTTTCAGATTTACCCAAATCCTTTCCCTAAACGAGTTCAGTTTTCAATTTCGGCGCGGATCCACCTCCCCTCATCCCGCCTGAATCCGGTGACTCGCGGCTCAAGATGGCGAACCCATAGGCCGGGAGCTCAATTACCAGACGATCACTCTCCCAATGGCTTGTGGCGTTTCCAGGCGTTGACTCGATACTCCGCCAAATATCTGCGGCGTTTTCCATTTTTACAGATACTGTGCCAGCAGTTGCGGCTCTGTTCATCGCCACCAGCAAAGTCTCTTCCCCGTGCCGGCGCCGGTAGACCAGTTGGGAGCCTCCGCCCTCGGCCAGCAGGAATTTCAGTGTCCCCTGGCGCAGAGCCGGATGCCTCTTCCTCAGCCTGATCAGGCGCCGGTAAAAGCTTAGCAGTTCCTGCTCTTGTTGCTCAGGGTCCCACTCCATCGTTCCCCGGCAATCCGGGTCATCCCCTCCGGTAAGGCCGATTTCATCGCCGTAATACACACAAGGCGCTCCCGGGAATGTCAGTTGGAAGGCCGCGGCCAGCCTCATTTTGCGTTGGTCTCCGCCGCACTGCTGAAGCAGCCGTGCCGTATCATGACTGTCAAGCAGATTGAACATCACTTCGCTTACCTGCTGCGGGTAAGAGAACATGTTTCGTACAATGTGTTGAGAGAACCGGGCGGCGTCAAGGCTTTCCCGCGCAAAAAACTCCAGAACAGCATCGGTAAACGGATAATTCATCACCGCATCGAACTGGTCTCCCTGCAGCCATGGCATGGCATCGTGCCAGATCTCGCCAAGGATATAGGCATCCGGCTTTATCCTCCTGACTTCACGGCGAAAATCCCGCCAAAACTCATGGTCCACTTCATTGGCCACATCCAGACGCCAGCCATCGATGCCTGCTTCTTCGATCCAGTAACGCGCAACCCGCAGCAGGTACTCTTTGACTTCGGGATTGGCCGTATTGAGTTTTGGCATTTCGGGCACAAACCCAAATGCAGCGTATGAAAGCGGATCCGTTGTCACCGGCAAAGAGTGAATGTGAAACCAATCGAAGTACGGCGACTCCTTGCCCCGCTGCAAGACGTCCTGAAAAGGCCTGAAGTAGAAGCTGCAGTGGTTAAACACCGCATCCAGCATTACGCGGATCCCGCGCTCGTGACAACTATCGACCAACCGCTTCAGGGTGTCCAAATCCCCGAAGTGGGGGTCAACCCGCAAATAATCCACAGTGTCATATTTGTGATTTGAAGGAGCTTCGAAAATGGGCGTAAAGTAAATTGCATTTATGCCTAATGCCGCAAGATAGTCCAGATGGTCAATCACTCCCTGCAGATCGCCCCCGAAAAAGTGGTTCCATGCCGGTTTGCTTCCCCAGGGCTGCAGCTCCTCCGGATCATTCCCAGTATCTCCGTTGGCAAACCGTTCAGGGAAAATCTGATAGAAAACAGCGTCTCTTGCCCAATCCGGAGTAATCAGAGTGTCAACAGTGTGGAGAAACGGGAAGTCAAAAAAGTGGAGCGGCCGCTCTTTCGGAGGTGGTTGGTCCGAAAACCCCCACTCGGTGTACCAGAACTTCTCATCCCCTTTTTCCAGCAAAAAAGCGTAGCATAAGCGGCGGTGCGGGGGCTCTATTTCACACTGCCAATAGTCAAACAAATCATCACTGCCGAAAAGGGTCATTGCGACCAGCTGCCGGCTGTTACTCCAGTCGTACTTGTCCCCAAAGAGCGCGGAGCAGCGCTCCAGGTCTCCCTTCTTGCTCCGCAAGCGGAGATGAATTGTACTGGAATCATACGCATAGGCGAAATTAGCCTTAGGACGGTGGTATACAGCCTCCAGGTTCAACCTCTATTCCCCTTTCCTTTTGCCTTTGCATTCAATGCTCTTGGTTAGATTGAACATTTACGGATCTTTTTAATCAACTGGGCATAAAAGCTCATGCAACCGGTTGCAGAAATAAAGATAAAAAAATGCATTCTTGATGCAACCGTTTGCATTAATATTTCGTTATCTTTTTCAGAATTCCTTCTTATATAAAGTATTTTCAGGGCAGAATTCAGTGATCCTCATGCTTCGTCATCCTGGCTTCTGGCTTCTGACATGGAACTACGTTGAACCAAGCTTGCATCCACACAATAATGGTTCGATGTGGCTTGACGCTGCTCCAATTGAGCTAGAAGCAGCTGAGCCGCCTGGATCCCTAGTTCGTGGGCCTGAACCTCGACCGAAGACAGAGGGGGAACCATGTAGGAAGCCATGGGTGAATTGTTAAAACTCACAATCGATAATTCCCGCGGCAGCTCCAAATGGCGCTCCCGGGCAGCCCTTATGGCGCCAAAAGCCATGATGTCATCCGTTATTACCAACGCTGTCAAAGCAGGGCACCGGTCAAGCAGTTCTCCTGTTGCCTGGTACCCTCCCTCTTCCAAAAAATCCACGGCCCGCACCAGCGCCGGGTCCCACGCAATACCGTTTTCCGTCAGCGCACTCCTGTACCCTTCCTGCCTGTCCAATGAGACCACAAAATCCAGCGAACCCGAAATAAAACCTATCACCCGGTGACCCAGCCGGATTAACTCATTAGTTACCTGCCGGCTTGCTGCAACATTGTCATTGTCCACCCATGCTACAGGCAGGTCCCCGAGGGGACGCCCGATGACAACCTGCGGTACACCCAATTCCCATAATTCTTTGACCAAGTGTTGGTCGGAACGGGAATAAAGGAAAATTACCCCGTCTACCCGGCGTCCCTTGACCACCCGCATGGTTTCCAGATACTCATCCTCGGCTGTAACCGGGGTGAGCAGAAGCATGTCATAGCGCTGTTCACTGGTTATACTACCGATGCCGCGGATGACCTCCGGGAAAAAGGGATTTTGAAAGGCCAATTCTGCCGAACGGGGCATGACAATCGCGATGGTCCGAGTCTCAGCATTGGCCAGACTGCGCGCCATGGCATTGGGGAAATAGCCCAATTCCTCCATCGCCTGCCGCACCACCAGCTGCGTCTCCTCGCTAATCAACGGACTGTTGGCAATCACCCGTGATACGGTCGATGGAGAGACACCGGCTCGCTTCGCGACATCTCGAATTGTTACAGTGTGTTTCATCTTTACCTCTCTCCCGCTCAAAAAACACGCTTGTTTGCTTCTGACTCCTGAGTACTTACATCCGCTTAATATTCACCCTCATATCTTTGCGACCAGATTGCCAGATAAAGCTGGACCGCTGCTGCAA
Organism: Bacillota bacterium; assembly: GCA_021811155.1. Lineage (GTDB taxonomy): Bacteria > Bacillota > Desulfitobacteriia > Desulfitobacteriales > JAJXUE01 > JAJZPO01. Next base: position 56,214 of record JAJZPO010000003.1, read on the forward strand.
ACTCACGGGGGTTATAACCGGTTAACTCGGCAACCCGATCCAACCGGTAAAGCAAGGTATTGCGATGGATAAACAGGGCCCGCGCCGTTTCGGATATGCTTAAGCTATGAGCAAAGTAAGTTTCCAAGGTTTCGCGCAGTTCCGGCGTCAGGCGCTCTTGCAGCGTTTCCCGCCGATAGCGTTGCATGACCTCCGGTGAAATCTCGCCCAACAATCCAGCCAACCCTAATTTCCACGCCGCCAAACCCGCTTCCCCCGGAAAAAACCTGACGTGAAGTCTGGCCAACCGCTGAACCTCCTGGTACCCCCGCCATAATCCACGCTCGGTGGGATACCCGACACAGACGCCGGCCAAAACCCCCACTTCATCCGCCAGCATGGTATGAATCTGTTGAATAAGGGCTTCTCCCCAGACCAGAAGCCCCCCTGTTTTGAGATCTCGGGCATTAGGCATCTCTGCCCGGACGAAGAGGAATACTTCTTGCTGATGAACCCAGAGGACGTCGCGCCGAGGCAGCAGATTCTCAATAACGGTAGGAACCTCGCTGTGCCAGTTCTGGCAGCGAATCAACAGAGGAAAGCCCAGGCTAAGCTTGGGTAAAGCATACTCCGCCTCCTTCTGTTCAAAGACTGTCTCGTCCCAGTGCAGTTCCACAGCGGCTGACAAGAGCTTTTCCCGGGTCCACGCCTGAGCCGGCTGTTTAAGCTCACGCAGAAGGTCTGTATAGATTTGACGTGCCAGAGCAGCCAGCAAACGGGAAGTAAGTATCCCCGGAACATCCCCTGCGGGGAACACGCAGGTCAGCTCAATTTCCCCATCCTCGCCATCGAAGCGCAGCGCAATCAGGGCATTCTTCTCTACACCTTCGCCCTGGATGGCCGCAGTCCTGCCCGGAGCATCCTGAGCAATCCGGGCGGAAAATTCCAACCCGGTTTCCTGATTAAGACGCTCACACAATTCCTCGTGCAGAAACGGGTTTGACCCGTTCCGCTCCTCCCTGTTGTACTGCTTCATGACAACCTTCCCCTGTTTTCGCCCGATTCATCCCGCCACCTAAAAGAGGCACGGGTCTTCTCGCCGTCCATGATAAATTTTAACCATTCTCAGGAAAAAGCGCAAATAGTCATGGAAAAAAATGAACACACCCAGATGCTTGCTGAGCGTGTTCTATCAGTAAGGAGGGAAAAGCCTCAAAAACACCTGACCTGGTTGCCCTGGATTTTTGCCGTCCGGTTTAATATGCCGCCTCGTACCCCGGCCGGTGGATTACGGCCTGCGTTTCCGGGTCGAAGTACCGGGCCAGGCTCATGTCAAAGGCCACTTTGTGACGCTGCAGTACTTTGGCCTGGCTTGCGGCTGCAAGCCGGGCAATCACATTCTCCCCATTCAGGCTGAAGTAAACGTAATTCTCGGAGCCCATGGGCTCCACCACATCGACATGCACATCAACGCTCCAATCAGGGTGGGCTGCCAGGAAGGGCGCATCGTCTTTTACAGCCTCCGGCCGGATTCCGAAAATGATTTCTTTGCCAATGTATGGTGTCAATGCTTCGCGCCGCTCTGCGACAGGGGGTAAACGGAAGGCAGAGTTCACCAGCCAAAGACGTCCGTCCTCTTCGACCAGCTTTGCCTTCAAGAAATTCATGGAGGGAGAGCCGATGAACCCCGCCACAAACATGTTTTTCGGATGGTCATAGAGGTTCATCGGGGCGTCTACCTGCTGAATAAGCCCGTCTTTCATCACGACGATGCGGTCTCCCATGGTCATGGCCTCGGTCTGGTCGTGGGTGACATAGACCACAGTGGTCTGCAGGCGGTGGCGCAGCTTGGAAATCTCCGCCCGCATCTGCACCCGGAGCTTGGCATCGAGGTTCGACAAGGGCTCGTCCATCAAAAACACCTGCGGTTCGCGCACTATGGCGCGTCCCAAGGCCACCCGCTGCCGCTGTCCGCCTGAAAGAGCCTTGGGCTTGCGCTCCAGCAAATGCTCGATGTCGAGGATATGCGCCGCTTCTCTTACCCTGCGGTCGATCTCCGCTTTGGGAATTTTACGCAGCTTCAGCCCAAAGGCCATGTTTTCATACACGCTCATGTGGGGATACAAGGCATAGCTTTGGAAGACCATCGCTATATCGCGGTCTTTGGGCGGGACATCGTTCACCAGGCGGTCTCCAATGTATAATTCTCCGCTTGTGATTTCTTCCAGCCCGGCAATCATCCGCAGCGTTGTGGTCTTGCCGCAGCCCGAAGGTCCTACCAGGACCAGAAATTCTTTGTCTTTGATTTCAAGATTGAAGTCATTGACTACAACATTTTGGGCGTATTTTTTTATAACGTTCTTGAAAGTTAAGCCGGCCACAAAATTTTCCTCCTCTTGTTAGTCGAGTAGTCAGGAGTCAGAATGAGTCAACTGGGAACGGTCCCTGATTGGCTCAAAAGTGAGTCAATGGAGAACCGTCCCCGAGTGACTCACTTTGAGCTTATGTTGAGTTTAACAGAGGAAAGGATGCCTGACTATTGGCGAAAACACCAAATCTGTTGTACAAATCCTCCAAAACCAGACGCAGTTTTTCAACGGCCTCCAATTAGATGGACAGGGTGCGGGCCAGCTCGTATATATCCAGGGGCAATTGATGCTTTTGGCTTAAAGCCTCCGCAAAGGGCACCGCCGCCATCCGGTTATTCTGAATACCAACCATAACCCCGGCTTTGCCTTCCTCCAAGAGGTCAACCGCCTTTGCTCCCATCTGACTGCCCAACAAACGGTCGAAAGCGGACGGCGAACCCCCGCGCTGGATATGGCCGAGAACGGTCACCCTGGTATCAAAACCGGTCCTCTCCTGGATCATCCGGCCGATCTCATTGCCATTAAACACACCCTCCGCCACGACAATAATGCTGTGCCTTTTGCCTCGCTGCTGCCCCTGGAGCAGCCGTTTAATAATATCATCCAGATCAAATTCCGCTTCGGGAATCACTATAGACTCGGCGCCCCCGGTCAGGCCCGACCACAGAGCGATGTCCCCCGAATTCCTTCCCATCACCTCAACGACAAAAGTGCGTTCATGGGAGGTGGCGGTATCCCTGATCTTGTCAACCGCATCGATCACCGTATTCACTGCAGTATCAAAACCAAGCGTGTAGTCCGTACAGGCAAGATCATTGTCAATCGTACCGGGTATGCCGATGGTGGGAAAACCCAATTTCGTTAATTGCAGCGCTCCGCGAAAAGAGCCGTCTCCGCCGATCACAATCAGACCTTCGATCCCGTTTTCCCTCAGGCGGCTCAGCCCCTGTTTCTGTCCCTCCTCTGTCTTGAACGCCTCACACCGGGCAGTGTACAGGATGGTCCCTCCTCTGTGGATGATATCTCCCACACTGCCCAATCCCAAAGGAACATAATCCCCATCCATTAACCCCTGATATCCGTGCCTGATTCCAGCCACAGCCAGATTCTTAAATATTCCCCTTCTTACCACAGCCCTGATGGCTGCATTCATACCAGGCGCATCTCCGCCGCTTGTCAAAACAGCTATCTTCTTCATTATTTTCCCTCCTGCTCAATGGTGCATATTACTGTGCTTGGCGGTGAACCAACCAGGCCGCGCCAATCATTCCGGCTTGGTTCCCCAGCTTGGCCGGCACAATGGATACGTTTTCCGCCGCTCTTGGCAGAACGGCGCTGTTAAAAGCCTTGATCAGAGGATCAAATAGAATCGTTCCTGCCTGCGAAACTCCTCCTCCGATCACGATCATTTCGGGATTCAACAAACAGCACATTACCGCCAGGGAATTGCCCAGAATGGTTCCGGCTTTGGCTATGATCTCCCTGCATACCGGTTCCCCTTGCCGGGCCAGTTGGATCACCGTTCTGGCAGTCAGCGTCCCCGTCCGTTGAAATTCTTCTTGCAATGGCCCGGCTGAGATTTCCCGTACCCGTTCCAGGGCATCCACGACGATGGCTGTGGCCGAGGCCTCGGTTTCCAGGCACCCCGTTCTGCCGCAATTGCAGACCCTTCCGCCCTGGGGTTTCACCGTTATGTGTCCTGCCTCGCCGGCGGTTCCATTGGCGCCGTGATAGATTTCCCCATTGATGATTACCCCGCCGCCGATTCCGGTTCCCAGGGTCAGGCAAAGCAGCTGGGAAACTCCCTTTCCTGCCCCGGTCCACATTTCTCCCAGGGCAGCCGCATTGGCGTCGTTCTCTACCATCACCGGCATGTGCCAAAGCCTCTCCAGGTCTGCCTGTAATGAGACATTATGCCAGCCAAGATTGACGACTTCAACCAATATGCCCTTTTGAAAATCAATAAAGGCAGGCACACCGATCCCTGCGCCGGAGATGTTCCTCCATGCGTAACCGCTTTGGCGCAAAAGCGATTGGGCCATTTGGTCAATCAGCTTCAGTACCGCATGGTACCCTTCTTTTACCGGAGTAGGGTTTTCCATATTATGGAGAATATTTCCTTGCTGGTCTACGAGACCCATCTTGATGGATGTTCCTCCCAGGTCAATTCCCAGATAAGCTTTCATTCCGGCTTCCCCCTAAAGTCTTAACGCATGTGATTCAGGTCAGAGATGTTCAGCTTGAAGTGTGCAGGGAATAGGGCTGCAAAACTGATTGGAAAACCACCCCCGCGGCGCCAAAAATGCTGCTGTCTTCTTTCAGCTGCGAGACCCCGATGCAGACGTCCCGGGACATTACGGGAAGGGAATATTTCAGCGCCGCTTCTTTGACAAGAGCGGCAAAGTCCTGGTTTTGCCGAAAAACCCTCCCGCCGAGTATAATAGCTTCCGGTCCGTACAGATTGATGAGAGCGCCTATGCCGCGCCCTAAGGCATCCGCAGCTTCATGGAAAACTTGTCTTGCCTGTTCCTCCCCCGCCAGCAGACGTTGTTTAATCTCTTCTGCCGTTAGTGTTTCACCTGTAAGCCTTTGATATTTTGTTTCGATTGCCTGTCCGGATGCGGCCGTTTCCAAACAGCCTGTTTTGCCGCAGCGGCAAATATCTTCCCCGCCGCCAAAAGAAATATGCCCCAGTTCCCCCACACTGTATCCTTTGCCGCGATAAACTTGATGATTAAATACAAATCCTGCTCCAACCCCATCGTCAACCAAAACATAGATGAGCTGCCCGAAACCTTTACCCTGGCCAAACCACAGCTCCCCCTGGGCGGCCAGGTTGGCGTCATTGTCCACAAATGCCGGAGCGCTTAAGGTCTTTGCCAGATCATTTTTCAGATAAGCGTTTTCCCAGCCCGGCAAGTTCGGGAGATCATGAATTTTACCCATGGCAAAATCAACCCACCCGGGGACGCTCACACCGATTCCCAACAACTTTTCCCGCGCAGGGCCCAATGACTGTTGAAAATTCTCAACAACCTCTGTAATTAGTTCCAGGCCTTGCGCATAACGGAACGCGCCGGGTTTTTCCAATGTGACCAGGGGCTCAGCCAGAAGATTGACCAGGATAGCCTTGATGCCTGTAGGACGAATTTCGATTCCGACCGCATACCCGCCTTCGGCGTCAAGCTCCAATAAGATGGGTTTTCTCCCTCCGGATGAAGAGCGGACTGAACCTTTCTCTTTGACAAAACCATGCTCAAGGAGTTTATTTACGATGTTGGTGATAGTTCCGGTTGTCAGCCCGGTCACCCGTGCCAAATCCGCCCGCGAGAGCTCCTGATGCCGGCGCAAGGCAGCCAGAACCAGCGAAATGTTGACAGACTTGATTACCTCGTAGTTTCCGGTAATCATTACACCCATCCTTTGTTCATATGTTTTCTTAAGTCTTAAATTAATTATAAAATGATTTGGCCCAAATAACAAGGGGCAGCGCCGGCAAGCGCCACCCCACAGCAGATGAGGTTATAGGGCAAATTAATAATATTCTTTGGTCAGTTGATCAATTGTTTTATTGACAATCATCTTATAAAACAAAGTGGTTTTGATCTTCCAGCCATTGAGAGTGCTGACACAAGGAAAAGCCAGATCACCGTGTTGAATTATACGGACTAGACTGTTATCAAATACTATCTTGCCATTCTTGCATTTGGAAATAATCGTCTCTTCTGCTTCGGTTCTGGAAATACCGGATTCTACCCTTTCCAAATAGGCGTCTATAGTGTGAGAAGTCACTATATATTCCAAATCAACTCCGTTAATTTTACTTTCCACAATTTTGGCCAAGAGTACACCGATGTCCAGGTCCCTGAGGGTTTCCTGAAGTTGTAATGTGACATCTACAATCCCGTAATTTCTAATCATCCGCTGGAACGCATACTCAGCCCTCGTGCTAATTATGCCTCCGGTGGCTTCTGATACTAAAGCTGTTATCTTTTTCCCTTCTTCCTCAAACCGGGAAAATGGCGATTTAGCGGCAATTTCATTTATCCTTTCTGATGGTGCACCAGCCTTAACCGTTTCTGAATACCGATATACAGGTTTCAATCCGCCCAAGGCCTTGAAAGATAAAGATAATCCTCTTTCATCAATATATATAACCTTCGCTAAATGTTTGTCACCTACCTGACCGTAATATTCTGGGAGAGCAATAAATTCCTGAGCGATTTCTTTAATATGAACTAAACCTCTGTATCGGTGCGGTGTAGTCACTATAAATCCAAATGATCTGATATCCTGAATCTCTACTTCAAAAATGTCACCTGGTTGGGGTTCTCTGTCTAACGGGCTCGCAACAGGCTGTGATTCGACGTTCTCGTCTTCATTGTTTCCAATTAGCAGCAGTTTGCAATACTTTTTTACGATGTCCGAGTTGACACCGTGGTTTTCCGCAAACTCTTTGACGATGGTATCCAACGGCTTATCCTTTTCTGCCGCTAAACGCTCTCTTAACTGGGCCGTAAGCGGTTGAATCTGGTCAAGTTCCGATGGTTTAATAATGTTTTCAATACTCACAAAGGTTCCCCCCGAATCAGCAATCATTTCCGGCTAAGCACCAGATATAACCATTATAGCAAAAATATTGCATCGGACAAAATATTTCGAAGGAAAGAAACCGGTGTCCTAGTAGCGTTTGCGCAGGGAGGTGGAGGGAATCCCCAGCTCGTCGCGGTATTTGGCCACCGTGCGGCGGGATATGTTGATGCCCTTGCCCTGCAGCAGGTCGGTTATCTTCTGGTCGCTGAGCGGGTTGGCCGGGTCTTCCTGGCTCACCAGATCCCGCAGCATCCGCTTCACCGACTCAGATGAGGTCATGTTGCCGGCAGCGTTTTCCACCCCGCTGGCAAAGAAAAACTTGAGCTCGAAAACGCCCTGGGGCGCCTGCATAAATTTACTGGCCGTGGCCCGGCTCACCGTGGATTCGTGCAGGTTGACTATCTCAGCCACCTGGCGCAGAGTCATGGGCTTCAGGTAGCGTATACCTTTGTCAAAAAACTCCCGCTGCAGTTCAATGATGCAGTTCACTACCTTGTACAAGGTGAGGCGGCGCTGTTCAATGCTGCGGATGAGGGAAGCGGCGGCGTGCAGCTTATCCTCGACAAACTTTTTGGCCTCTGCGTCCGCCTGGCCCTGAAGAGCTTCCCGGTAGCCGCGGTTGATCCCCAGCCGGGGTACCGTAGTGTCGTTAACCAGGATGATGTACTCGCCGTTGACCTTCTCCACCACCACATCGGGCACCACGTAGCGCACATCTTTGTTCGAACTGAATTTCCGCCCCGGCTTGGGGTCAAGTGTGCGCAGGAAATCCGCCAGGTCCTGTACTTCCTTGGGCGTAATCTCCAGCGCTGAGGCAATTTTGGTAATTTTCCCCCCTCCCAGGTCGTTGAGGTGATCTTTGATGAATTCCTCCGCCTTGGCCGGCACATCAGGCAACTGGCCCAGCTGAAGCAGCAGGCACTCCTGCAGGGTGCGTGCCCCTACCCCGGACGGGTCGAAGCCCTGGATTATTTCCAGCGCCCGGGCAACCTGTCCAATTTCCCGGCCCGTGGCCTTGGAGGCCTCTTCGCAGCTGATGGTAAGGTAGCCGTTGTCATCAATGTTGCCTATCAGGTACTCGCCAATCGTCCGGTCGGATGCATTCCTGGCGGCCAGGCTCAGCTGCTGGATCAGGTACTCCTGCAGGGTGGGGGTAATGGCCAAAAAGTTTTCATAGGAATATTCGCTGATTTCTTCCCGCCTGGCCCGAATTATTCCCAAGTCGCTTTTATCCTGAAAATATTCCTGCCAGTCCGGGTCTTTGTCCTGCGCCGGAGCCTCGACCGGCTCATCCTCCCGCTCATCCTCCCGCTCATCCCTGGTCTCCAGCAGCGGGTTTTCCAACATCTGCTGGTCTACATACTGGGCCAGTTCCAGCACCGGCATATGCAGAATTGTGATGGCCTGACGCAATTCAGGAGTCATAATCAGTTTTTGGGTCTGTTCCAAATGCAGCGAATAACCCAGTCGCACTATGACCCCTCCTAGCAGAAATAATTCTAAGCCAAATTACGCAATTCCCGCATGGGATTGCCTGCGACCATGGTTGCGGGAGAAACGTCCCTGCTCACCACGGTGCCCGCTGCCACCACCGCCCCGTCCCCAATGCTGACGCCGGCCAGAATGGTGCAGTTGGCCCCGATCAGGACATTCTCCCCGATAGTGACGGGCCCGTAGCGGAACTCATCTATCAGGTATTCGTGGGCCAGGATGGTAGTATTGTAGCCAATAACCGAATTGCGGCCCAGACTGATCAGTTCCGGCTTGATGATGTCCAGCATGACCATGAGCCCGATTGACACATCCACGTCTACCCGCATGCCTAAGAGTCTGCGGCACATTGCGTTCTTGAGACCCAAAAACGGCGTATAGCGGCTTAATTGAATCACGGCAAAATTCTTGATAACTTTCCAGAAAGGAACAGTCTCAAATACGTGCTGCATGGAGTTTCTTCCAGCGTCAAAAGTAACCCGGGTTAAGCGGCGCATTTCTTTAGCCTTCTCTCAGAGATTTCTGAAAACGGCCGGCGATATCCTCGATCTTGCGCATCCGGTGGTTGACACCCGACTTTCCCACCTTGGGCGTCAGCAGTTCACCCAGTTCCTTCAGGCTTATTTCCGGGTGCTGCAGCCTCAGCTCGGCAATCCGGCGCAGGGGCTCATCCAGCTTATCCAGGCCAATCTGCTCTTCAATGATGCGGATATTCTCCACCTGGCGCACAGCCGCATCCACGGTCTTGTTCAGGTTGGCGGTTTCACAGTTGACCAGCCGGTTAACCTGGTTGCGCATGTCTTTCAGGACCCGCACGTTCTCGAAGTCCAGCAGAGCCGCATGGGCCCCGATGATGGTCAGAAACTCGGCAATATGCTCGCTCTCTTTCAGGTAAACCACAAACCAGTTTTTCCTCGGACTAATCTTACCACCCAATTGAAAACTGTTCAATAATTTACACAACTCGGCGGCGTGAGTTTCGTCATTAGTAATAATCTCGAGGTGGTAAGTGCCCTCAGGATTATTGATGGAACCCCCGCCCAGAAAGGCTCCCCTAAGGTATGCCCGGCGGCAGCACTGCCGCCTGATGAGTTCAGGTTTGATTCCCGGTCTGATTTGCAGATCACGGCCCACCAGGCCAAGCTCCTGCAACAAATCATTGTTGGCCTGTACCCTGACCAAATAAGAATTGTGCTTTTTCAGCCGCAGTTTACGCCGCACCGCAATGTCAACAGGAACCTTCAGCCTCAGTTTGGCCAGCTTGAACAGCTTGCGGGCCACCGGTGCGCTTTCGCTCTCCACATTCAGGCTGACCCGGTGGTTGGCGCTGATCTGAAGAGTGCCATCCATCCGGATCAGCGCCGCCAGCTCAGCCAGCTGGCAGCACTCCTTGCCTGTCTCGATTCTGGCCAGCTCCTCTTTGGTTTTGCCGCTGAAAGACAAGGGGAATCACCTTTCTTTGGGGCAGAATCTTGGGTCACGCATTGAGCTTCTTGTACACGAGAAACTCATCCACCAGTGTAACCCGTTCCCGCAGGTTCTTGGAGCGGAAAATCAGGCGAATAATGCACTTGGCCAGCTTTTCCGGGTGATGGCGTACCAAATCTGATTCATAAATAAGGTCTTCCTCAACCACCTTGACACCCAAAGCCTTTAATTCATCCACATCAGCCGCAACAGGCACGGATCCCTGAATTCTGTACCTCTGCAGCAAAGGCACCGGAATCTTCTCGGAATTGGCGATTACCTGGTCTGCCAGCCCCTGGCCGCAGTGCTCCATTAAAGCTTTGAGGTGTTGGGATGCGGTGTAGTTTTGCGTCTCCCCGGGTTCAGTCATTACATTGCAGACATAAATCTTAAGGGCTTTGGACTGACGTACGGCCTGCTGGATCTCTTCCACCAGCAGGTTGGGAATGACGCTGGAATACAGGCTCCCCGGTCCCAGGATGATAGCTTCGGCGTCCCGGATGGCGGCCAGGGACTCGGTGACAGGCCGACAGCCGGTAGGCTGCAAGAATACCCGTCTGATGGGGCTGGTAAAACTGCGAAAGTTACTTTCCCCATACACCACCGACCCGTCCTCCAGTTCCGCGCCCAGGGTCACGTTTTCCAGGGTGGAGGGCAGGACATGCCCACGCACAGCCAGGACCTTGCTAACCTGTTCAATAGCAGTCTGGAAGTCGCCGGCGATATTGGTCATCCCCGCAATGAGCAGATTGCCCAGACTGTGCCCGGAAAGACTGCCGCAGTCTTCAAAACGGTAGGAAAAAAGCCTGTCCATCAGGTTTTCTGTGTCGGCCAGAGCAACCAGGCAGTTGCGGATATCCCCCGGCGGCAGGATGCCCAGGTCTTCCCGCAGGCGCCCTGAACTGCCGCCGTCATCAGAAACAGTCACAATGGCCGTGAGATTGCTCGTATATTTTTTCAAGCCTCGCAGGAGCACGGACAAGCCCGTGCCGCCGCCGATGACCACTATTTTCGGGCCCCGGCTGAGCTGGCTTTTTTCGTAAATCAAGTCCACCACCCGGTTTTCGTGTTCCGGCAGAATGGTACCGATGATGGCGCTCAGCATTTTGCGAAAGCCAATCACGATCAGCGCCGCTCCCAAAACAGAAACTACAATTCCCGCGGGCACTGCCGTCCACCAGGTGTGGCCGGTCATCAGGTACACAATTTCCTTGAATTTCAGCTCTACGTAGCCCAGAGCATCCCCGTTGTTGCTGACAGCCCAACCCACCGCAAACAGGAAAATGCCTGAAACGGCTACCAGGAACCAGCGCTTGACCCCCAGGTTCGGATAGAGCCATTTTAACAATTTCACCCTACGCCTCCCTGCAGGTTCCGTTGCATATCCCGGTGCTTGATGCTGACCTGATAGTTATCTGCTTTCAGGATGCTGCCTATTTCCTTGGCGACCAACACCGAGCGGTGCTGACCGCCGGTGCAGCCGATGCCAATCACCAGATGGGCTTTGCCCTCTTCAATGTACTTGGGGAGAATGTATTTTAGAAGTTCTCCATAGCTGGTTAAAAAGTTTTGCAGCAATTCCTTGTCTGTATAAAACAAAAACTCTCTGATTTTGGGGTCCTCCCCCGTCAGGCCGCGCAGTTCGCTGATGTAATAAGGGTTGGGCAGGAAGCGGACATCCATCATCAGGTCGGCATCCATCGGGATGCCGTATTTAAACCCAAAGGAAATAACCGAAATCCTGATACGCTCACTGATTTTCTGCTGGCCGTATGCTTCCGCCACTTGTTCACGCAGCTGGCGGGAGCTTAAGGATGTCGTGTCGATAATCTTATGGGCCTGTCCTCTCAGCTCCGCCAGAAGAGCCCGCTCCCGGGCAATGCCTTCAGTGATCTGGCCCTGGGCAGAGAGGGGGTGGCGCCGCCGGGATTCCTTGTAGCGGCGAACCAGGGTTTCATCAGCGGCCTCCAAAAAGAGAATCTCGTATTTAAACCCGATTTCTTTCAGGCGGCGCAGGATTTGCAGCAGCGGGGCAAAAAACTCTCCGCCCCTCAGGTCGCACACCAGGGCAATCTTGCTGATGGCCCCTCCCGATTGGACACACAGCTCGGCAAATTTCTCGATCAGGGCCGGGGGCAAATTGTCCACGGTAAAATAGCCCTGGTCCTCCAGGCTCTGCATAGCCACTGTTCTGCCCGCCCCGGACATCCCGGTAATAATCACCAACTGAAGGTCCTCGGTAGTCATTATTTCCTCCAAGCGTCTTTGTCTTGCTTACGGGCTGGATTACTGGTCTGAATTCAGCCATAGATGCGCTTCTTTTCGGTCGGAATACAGAACTCAGAATAAAGTGGGCTGTAGGAATGAAAGACCGGGGTTGTGACTTGACTTATTCTGAATTCCGACCTGGGTGCAAGACCTCTGGGACGAATTCCGACCCGATAAAGAAACCAAAAGCCCTATCTATATTTACTTCTCCCACGGAAGTCCTTTTCCTCCTGCGGCGGTATTTATCACCTGCTCAGGGGGGATTTGGGCCTGCTGCAGCAGGCGCGAACCGTAATCCAGCCTGCCCACGCTCTCCACAAAGTGGGCGTCACTGTCCACAATAAACTCTACGCCCTGGCGCTTGGCCTCGAGCACATCCTCCAGGGGCGGAAAGCTGTGGCCGCAGTTGATTTCGTAATAAACATTGTTGCGCGCGCAGGCGCCGGCAACCTCAGCAACATCGATCGGCATGCCCAGGCCTGGATGGCTGATGATATTCACAGGGTTTTTTTCCATGGCCAGAATCAGGGTCTTGGTATTGCTGTTGCTGACCTTGCGGCGCGCTCCCCGTGAAATCCTGGCCGCCTGGTTGCGCCCGTTGAGGGCCCATAAATCAGCCAGACGGTTGGGGCGGGCGAAGGGGTGCAGGCCGACTATAAGCACGTCCAGCTCCTGGTATATCTCCCGCGGCACATCAATTTCTCCGTTCAGCCCTGTGATATCTGCTTCACAGCCGCAAAAAATATTGATATCTGAATATTCGTCATTAAGCCTGGCTAATTCTTTTTTTATGTCAAGAAAAGTTGCAGCTTTTTCAACGCCCGTTCCCACATTATTTGGGCCATGGTCGGTTATAGCAACGGAACGCAAGCCTTTCAGCCTGGCTGAATTGACCATTTCTGAGACTGTGGCCCGCCCGTCGCTGTATTTGGAGTGCATGTGGTAATCGCCGCTGAACTCCACTCATTCCACCTCGTTGCAAAATTTTGCTAAGCTTAGTATGTCCACTTGCAGGCAGAAATCAAGGGTCAGACTTGCATGCCACTCGAGGCACCACTGATAAGATACAGTGCCCGTGACCTGCGTTTTCCTGTCAAGGGACGGGAACATTGACACAAAACACGGCCTTAGGGTAACGGTATTGGAGTCACAATCGTCATCTCGACACGATTCGCTAGGACGGTGAGAACCGTCCCCGTTGTCCTAGTCTCGATTTCGCACTTCGAACCTCGATTTCAGGGTTGTTTCAGCCCCAAGGCCGGGTAGGCTTTGTTCTGGGCGTTTTGGGCGGCTGTGGCCGGGTCCGTGTTTGCCAGGACGTCTTTCACGGCCTGGCTTAAGAAGGGCATGAGCAGGTTGGTGCGGGAGTCCAGGGGATAGCCGGCGCCTGAAGCCGCGATGCTTTTCACCATCTGGGCATTAGAGTCAGCCTGAAGCGGTTTTTGCTCATAGGCTGCCGTGACGGCGGGATAATCCCCCGGGGCGTAAAGGGTAACGACTCCGGGGGAGGAAAGAAACACCGCCGCGGCTGCCGCTTGTTTCGGGAAGCCGGTATCGGCTGCGATAACAAATCCCTTGGCCTCGACGTAATTTTGCAAGGGTTTGCCGCCCGGCCCGGGGATCGGAGCATAGCCCAGGTTTTTGCCCAAGCTCTTATAGGCGCTTAATTGACTTGAATCCAGCAGACCGAAGGGAGTTGCTCCCGCAGCAAGGAGCGCCTGGGAGGCCTTCGGGTCGTAAAGGCCTGCCTTGATGCCGGCAAGGGCTGCTATTCCCTGGAGAAAAGCTATGCTGCCGGCTGAATTCAGGCTCGGCAGTTGATCAGGAGTATAGAAGCTGCCTCCGTATGCCTTGAAAAGCCCGCCGGTGAGAAAAGGATCCGACAGGTCTCCGCCCAGACCCGGAGTCGTACCCTTGACAACCTTTCCCGCCTGGGTCAGCATCTGTTCCAGGGAGGAGGGCGGATTTGGCGACAAATCCTTGTTATAAGCCAGGATAGGCACAGTTACGGACTCCGGTACCCCCATCACACTGCCGTTAAAGGAAAGAGCTTGTACGGCCGAAGGGAAATAGGCTCCGGTTTCAAACAGTCTGTTCAGGGGTTGAATTTCCCCGGCAGTAAACAGCTCGGGTATTTTTTCCCGGGGAACCAGAAACAAATCAGGCCCTTTGTCAGCAGCCTGAGCCTGAGCAAGGCGGGTAAAAAACTGGTCAGCCGGCACATAAACCAATTGCAGCATAAAGGAGGGATTGGTTTGCGCCAGCTCCTGTTGTGCCTTTTCCACTCCTGCCAGTGCCGGTCCCTGGCAGGAGTGCCACAGGGTGATTACCGGCGGAGCAGGAGTCCCCTGCTGCGGCTGCGGTTGCGGCGCCCGGCCGCAGCCTGCCAGAAGGGCAAAAATCAGACCTAAGACAAAGAGGCGTTTCACGATCTCATCCTTTCTAAATCACTGCCGGCATAAACCCGGGGCGCAATGCCTGCAAGAGCGGACCCGGATAATAAAAGAGCAGACAGGGCCCGTCCCCGGCCATCTCCAGCATGCCCAGATACTGTAGGACTTCAGGCGCAAAAGGCTCCAGGTGAAAATAGCGCTGCAATTCCCGGCGTGAAACCTGCTTTACCTGCGGCAGCAGCTGAGGCAGGCCCGCACGGAAAAAGGCATCGGCCCGCTGCTTGAAACAGGGGAAATCTTCCAGGGGAAACCAGGCGGGTATATGGACCGGTTTGTTCCAAAGCAGGTAATCCAGTTTCAGCAGCCCGGCAAAAAGCCGTTCCCCGCCGGAAAACCTGCGGCGGTAAAATTCCAACAGCAGCTCAAACAAAGCCTGGGCGCTGTGGGCCAGGCGTTGATAACCCCTTTCACGCCAAAACCCGGCTAGTTCCTCAAAGCAGGCAAAAGGGTCCTGCTGGAACTGTTCTATGAGATAGGAGAGAGTGTGTTTGAACCTGCCCGAATTGAAAAACTTCTCCACCATGTCCTCGATGATTTCGAGTTTCAACACATCCGCGTAGCTCAAGAGATTGTTGGCCAGCACCCTATAGGGAGGCGAGGCTGTGAACTTGTAACCCCACTCGGCGCCCCTCTCTCTGATACCTGAACCTTTGAGCAATTTGAGAAAACCGAGCTGGAGCTTGTCAGGACCCCAACTGTATACCGTGTTAAAAGAGCGGGCAAAGCTCTGATAATCCTCCGCGGGCAAGCCGGCAATCAGGTCCACAAGCTGCATAATGTTGCCGGCGGCCGAGATCGCCCTGACGTTTTTCTCCAACAGGGCCAGGTCGGTGCGCCGCTGAATCAAATCCAGCGTTGCCGGGTTGGTGGACTGAACACCTACCTCAAACTGAAACAAGCCCGGGGGTACTCCCTTGAGAAAGCCAAGCATTTCTTCATCCAGGAGGTCGGCGCTGATTTCAAAGTGAAAGTTCGCCGGCGGATTCCAGGCAGCCAGGAAAGTCATGATCTCCATGGCATGAGTCTTGCTGCAGTTAAAGGTGCGGTCCACAAACTTTATCTGCCTGACTCCTGCCCCAACCAAGCGCTCCAGTTCCTGTTTGGTTTGTTGCAGGGGAAAGTAGCGCACCCCCTGAAAAGTGGAGGACAGGCAGTATTGGCAGTTGAAGGGACAGCCCCTGGTGCTTTCTATGTAGGCGATTTTGTTCTCCAGGCCGTCCATGGCAGTATAAGGCGAAGGCACAGTTTCCAGGTCCCGGATCAATGTCCTGGGCGGATTTACTGCCGGACCGCCGGGAGACCGGTAGGCTATCCCTTTAATCCGGGAGAGATCAGGAGCGGCATCCAACCGCAAACCTTCTCCCTTCAGGCTGGCGATGAGTTCGCGCCATGTTTCCTCGCCCTCGCCGCAAACCACTATGTCCGCACCTGCAGCGGATTTGACATATTCCGCCGGGTCATACGAAACCTCAGGTCCTCCCAGCACAATGACAGTGGAGGGGCTCACCTGGCGCAGTATCCCCACCAGTTCCAGTGTGGGGGCAAGATTCCAGATATAACAGGAAAAACCCACCACTGCCGCGTCTGTCCGGTAGATCTCACCGGCAATCACATCCAGGCGGTCGTTAATGGTGTATTCCTGGATCATGACTTCCTCTTCTGGACAGACTGCCCGCAGGTAGCGCAGGGCAAGATTTGAGTGCACATATTTGGCGTTAAGCGTTGTGAGTAATATTTTCACACTATCCCCCGCAGCGCGAGATTCACTCTAAAGTATAAGCCACGGACTCTTACGGGTCAAATAGCAGGAAAACCAAGAAACGCGCGCTTCGTTTTTCCTCAGCGCGCGCGTTTCAGTGCCCGTGTTCGATATACTCGGCAAAAGTTGCCGAGTATATACTTTGCAGCAAGCGCAGCTCCGTTTGGGCGGAAGCTTCAGGGTTGGCGGAAGCATGTGAAAACTTGCTCTTTAAAGCCGTGATGATTTGATTATTTTAAGGGATGTTCGTAATATTTCAAGCCCTATGGCTGTTTTGCAAAAATTTTGCAACTTTTTCCTACACTTAATCTGAACTGTCCATCTCATGGCTCACCTAAATGGCCGCTCAGGCTAAGAAGGAGGTTAGGCAGCTGAGCAGTGAAATGGCGGAGCAAAAAATTATCTTGAGGAGAGTGAGAAATAATGGCTGAAACAACTTATTTGGAGCTGGATCCAACTGATGTCGAGCAGAACAAGGTTATGGCAATTCTCGCTTACATTCTTTTTTTTGTCCCCCTGTTGGCAGCGAAAGAGTCTAAGTTTGCTATGTACCACGCGAACCAGGGCTTCATTCTGTTTCTTGCCGCCTTATGCGTAAATGTTGTAGGGACCGTAATCCCATTTATCGGCTGGTTGCTGCTTATCCCCGTGGGCAACCTGGCAGTGTTGGTCCTGGCCATCCTGGGCATTATGCATGCCGCCGGCGGCAAGCCGGCGCCTCTGCCGCTAATTGGCAAGTTTAACCTGATCAAATTCAAGTAATGCTGCCGCATACAATAATATGATCAAATATGGGGAGGCGTGTTTATGCTGAAGAGGTTAAAGGTCTGGGGAGTCGTGGCGACCGCGCTCATTCTTATCTTGGCAACAGGCTGCGGAGCCGCACAGAAAAAGGCGGAGCAAAAAATAAGCGACAAAATTGCCGGTCAGGCAATCGGAGGTAAGGTAGAGAGCAGCAATAACGGCGTAAAGATTGAAGCGAATGGCACTACGATAGAGACAGGCCAAGACCTCAAGTGGCCGCAGCAAGCCATGGGCGATCTGCCGCAGCCAAACGGCAAAATTACCGCCGTAATGAACAGCAATAGCTCAGAAGGGTGTACAGTTAACGTCTCGGAGATGAGTTTGGACGACGCTAAAGCCTATGTGGCCAAGCTGAAGGCCTTGGGCTACAAGGACGGGCTGGAAATCAACGGAGCGGACGGACGACTTTACACCGTTTCCGGAGAAAACAGCAGCGGTGCGTCCGCAGGGTTTACTTACGACGCCGATCCCAAAGAAGGGACCATATATTACAAGACTGCCAAAAAGTGAACTCGTGTAGCTTCCGCTAAACATCGGGTCTTCGGTGGGGGACTCTACCCCCACCGAAGCAGAATGCGGCGTAACCACTCCCACTTATAGAAGTGGGAGTCTTAGACGAGGATAAAGGGCGGGATTGTCAGATGGCAGGCTGGGGCCGGAAAGAATCGCCCAGCACAAAGCGGTAGATGGCCTCCGCCACCCCATGCGCGTCATTGCCCAGGGTGACATAGTCCGCTTTCGCTTTGATCTCAGGCCTGGCGTTCCCCATGGCGATACCGGTCCCGGCATACTCCAGCATCTCCAGGTCGTTGTAGCTGTCCCCTACCGCCATAACCTCCTCGCGGGCGATGCCGAGCCTTGCCGCCAAATGGGCGAGAGCCTTAGCCTTGTCCGCTTCCGGATGGGTAAACTCCAGGAAGAACGGCTTGGACTTGGTAATGTGCAGCTTGTCCCCCACCATCTGTCTGAGCACGGAAGCCAAGCGGTCGAGCTGCGGTTCCTCGTCAATAACGAGGAATTTATCGGGCGCCGTGGTCAGGGACGCCAATAAATCCGGCACGGTCTGACAGGGAACCCTGGCTATCTTCCGGTACTCCTCCACCCAGCGGTTCCCCGCCTGGGCGTAAAGTTGGTCCTCCATGTACAGGTTCACATCAAATCCTCTGGAAAACAGGTAACCAATCATCTCCCGGGCCAGTTCCAGCGGGACAGGACTGTGGTAGAGAACCTCCTGGCTCCGGGATGTCTTTACCAGCGCTCCCTGGTAAGTAATAAGAGGGACATCCAGCCCAAGTTCCAGGGCATAGGGCCGAGCGGAACTGTACATCCGCCCGGTGGCCAAAGTCACTGTCACCCCCTGTTCAACAGCGGCGCTGACAGCCCTGGCCGTCTCGGGGCTGATTTTAAGCTCCGAATCCAGCAAAGTATCATCCAGGTCCAAGGCAACAAGTTTAATCATATAAATCTCCTCCAAACAGAAGTCAGAAGTCGGAGGTCGGAGGTCGGACTTGAGCGTTGCCTCATTGACCTTCCCATGAGCTTACCGGCCTGTTTCACTCATCTGTGGTGCCGTCAACCGGCGTGTCAAGGGGACTGTCCCCATGACACGCCGGTTGACATCTCCTCCATCAATGTCAGGGGGACTGTCCCCTTGACACCACCCCGCCTCAGATGCCGTTTGAGGAATTGCCCCGTATAAGACATCCCATCCCCCGCAATGTCCTCGGGCGTGCCCGTGGCGATGATCCTGCCCCCCTTGGCTCCACCTTCCGGGCCCAGGTCGAGGATGTAGTCCGCCGACTTAATCACATCCAGGTTATGCTCGATGACCAGAACCGTGTCCCCGGCCTCCACCAGCCGCTGCAGCACGGTCAAAAGCTTGTGGATGTCTGCGATATGCAGGCCGGTAGTAGGCTCGTCCAGGATGTACAGGGTCTTGCCGTTACTGCGCCGGCACAGTTCCGAGGCCAGCTTAACCCGTTGGGCTTCACCGCCCGACAAGGTGGTGGCCGGCTGGCCCAGGCGGATATAGCCCAGTCCCACGTCCTGCATTGTTTTGAGCTTGCGGTAGATCTTGGGCAGGTTCTTGAAGAATTCCACCGCCTCGTCCACAGTCATGTCCAGAACCTCGGCGATGTTTTTGCCCTTATACTTGACTTCCAGGGTTTCCCGGTTGTAGCGCCTGCCCTTGCACACCTCGCAGGGTACATAGACATCGGGCAAAAAGTGCATTTCGATCTTGATTATCCCGTCCCCCCGGCAGGCCTCACAGCGCCCGCCCTTGACGTTGAAGCTGAAACGTCCCTGTTTATAGCCACGCAGCTTGGCCTCCTGGGTCTGGGAAAACAGTTCCCGGATCGCATCAAAAACGCTGGTGTAAGTGGCAGGGTTGCTGCGCGGAGTGCGGCCGATAGGAGACTGGTCGATATCTATCACCTTGTCCAGGTTTTCCAGCCCGCGAATCTCCGTGTGTGCCCCCGGCCGCGCCCTGGCGCCGTTCAATTGCTGGGCAATGGCTTTATACAAGATTTCATTTACCAGGGTGCTTTTGCCCGAGCCCGAAACCCCTGTAACGCAGGTAAAGGTGCCGAGCGGAATCCGCGCGGTGATGCCCTTCAGGTTGTTTTCCGCCGCCCCCACCACTTCTATCCACTTCCCGTTGGGCGGCCGGCGGATGAGAGGGACCGGAATTTCTTTGCGTCCGCTCAGGTATTCGCCGGTGACAGAACCGGGTGTGGCTTTGATTTCTTCCAGAGTGCCCGCGGCCACCACTTCTCCGCCATGGGCTCCGGCCCCGGGGCCGATGTCAATGATGTGATCCGCGGCCAGCATGGTGTCCTCATCATGCTCCACCACCAGTAGGGTGTTGCCGAGGTCCCTGAGACGCTTAAGCGTATTGATCAGGCGCTCGTTGTCCCGCTGGTGCAGGCCGATGCTGGGCTCGTCCAGAACGTAAAGCACGCCCATCAGGCTGGAGCCGATCTGGGTGGCCAGGCGGATGCGCTGGGCCTCTCCGCCGGACAGGGTGCCTGCGGCCCGGCCCAGTGTGAGGTAATCCAGTCCCACATTGACCAGGAAACCCAGCCGCTCCCTGATCTCTTTAAGAATTGCCTTAGCGATGATCTCCTCCCGCTCTGTCAGCTCCAGGCCGGAGAAGAAGTCAAGACATTCTTCCACCGAGAGGCGGCAGACCTCATCAATGTTCTTGCCGCCCACAGTTACGGCCAGGCTCTCCGGTTTGAGCCTGGCCCCTTTGCATTCGGGGCAGGCCTTTGTGCTCATATACTCTTCCAGCTCTGTCCGCACATAGTCCGAGGTGGATTCCCGGTAGCGCCGCTCCAGGTTGGGGAGGACTCCTTCAAACGATGTATTGTAAATCTTGATTTCGTTAAACATGTTTTCCCAGCGGAACTTGATCCTCTCCCCGCCGGTGCCGTAGAGGATGGCCTGAAGGTGCTCCGGCTTAAGCTCATCCAGGGGAGTATTGACCGAAAACCTGTAGTGGTCAGCCAAGGCCTGGAGGAGCTGGGGATAATAGTTCGAGGTAGAACGGCTCCAGGGGACTATGGCCCCATCGGAGAGGGACTTGCGCATGTCCGGAATCACCAGGTCCGGGTCAATCTCCATTGTATTGCCAAGGCCTGTACAGGCCGGACAGGCCCCAAAAGGGCTGTTGAAGGAAAACATGCGGGGAGCCAGTTCCTCCAGGGAAATACCGCAATCCACGCAGGCGAAGTTCTCGCTGAAGACCAGTTCGCCGTGTTCAGCCACATCCACCACGGCGACCCCTTCGCCCAGTTTAAGGGCAGCCTCGAGCGACCCGGCCAAACGGGCAGCCCCCTCAGGGCGCAGGCTGATGCGGTCAACCACCACTTCGATGGAGTGCTTCTTGTTCTTTTCCAGCTTGATCTCCTGCTCCAGCTCCATTACTTCGCCGTTGACCCGGACCCGGACGTAACCGGCTTTGCGCACTTCCTCCAGTAACTTCTGGTGCTCGCCCTTGCGGCCTCTGACCACCGGGGCCAGTACCTGCAGCCTGGTGCGCTCAGGAAATTTCAGCAGCTGGTCCACCATCTGCTCCACGGTCTGGCGGCTGATTTCCTTGCCGCACTTGGGGCAGTGGGGCCGGCCCACCCGGGCAAAGAGGAGCCTCAGGTAGTCGTAGACTTCTGTTACAGTGCCCACCGTGGAACGCGGGTTCTTGCTGGTAGTCTTTTGGTCAATGGAGATAGCCGGGGAAAGGCCCTCGATATAATCCACATCCGGCTTGTCCATTTGGCCCAGGAACTGGCGGGCATAGGCGGAGAGAGATTCCACGTAGCGCCGCTGGCCCTCGGCATAGATGGTGTCGAAGGCCAGGCTGGACTTGCCCGAACCCGAGAGTCCGGTGATGACCACCAGTTTGTCCCGGGGTATTTCCACATCAATATTTTTCAGGTTATGGGCCCTGGCGCCCTTAACAATGATCTTGTCCTGCATTGAACTGCCTCCAACTATCTTCCCTTGCGGCCGCGCCGCTTGCCAGGCCGGTCCAGCCCGGGCGTGCCGGAGCGGGCAACCCGCTTGGTGTCTGACTTCAATTCAATAATCAAATCCCTGAGTTCTGCAGCCCGCTCAAACTCCAGGTTTTTCGCCGCTTCCTGCATTTCTTTTTCCAGGCTGGAGATGAGCTGGGCCTTCTCTTCCTGCGGAATGCCGCTCCCATACTGGGCCTGCTTTTCCGCCACCATGGACACTTCCGGCACATCATGTACCGCTTTCCGTATGGTCTGGGGAATAATCCCATGGGCCTGGTTAAACGCCTGCTGGGCCTCCCGGCGCCGGTTGGTCTCGCTGATGGCTGTCTGCATGGAATCGGTAATACTGTCCGCGTACATGATGACCTTGCCTCTGGAATTGCGGGCGGCGCGGCCGATAGTCTGGATCAGGGAGCGCGCTGAGCGCAGGAACCCTTCCTTGTCCGCGTCCAGAATGGTCACCAGGGACACTTCGGGCAAATCCAGACCTTCCCGCAGGAGGTTGATGCCCACCAGCACATCGAACACACCCAGGCGCAAATCCCGGATAATCTCCATCCTATCCAGGGTGGTGATGTCGGAATGCAGGTAGCGCACCTTGATATCCAGTTCCTTTAAATAATCGGTCAGGTCCTCCGCCATCTTCTTTGTCAGGGTGGTGACCAGGACCCGCTCCTTAAGTTCCACCCGTTCGCGGATTTCGCCGATCAAATCGTCAATCTGGCCTTTGATGGGCCGGACCTCTATCTCAGGGTCCAATAACCCCGTGGGCCGGATGATCTGCTCCACCACCACAGGGCAGCGCTCCAGTTCATAAGGCCCCGGGGTGGCGCTGACATAGACAGCCTGGTTCACCATGCGCTCGAACTCGTTAAACTTCAGCGGCCGGTTGTCAAGCGCGGAGGGCAGCCTGAAGCCGTGCTCCACCAGGGTGGTCTTGCGGCTGCGGTCCCCCTCGTACATTCCCCGCACCTGGGGAAGAGTCACATGGGATTCATCCGCCACCAAAAGGAAGTCCCTGGGGAAAAAGTCAATCAAGCAGAAGGGCTGGTCCCCAGGCTGGCGGAAGGTGAGGTGGCGGGAATAGTTTTCAATCCCGTTGCAAAAGCCCATCTCCCGGAGCATCTCGAGGTCATAATTGGTGCGCTGCTCCAGGCGCTGGGCCTCCAGGAGCCTGTCGCGGGAGCGAAGGTAAGTCAGCTGCTCCTTAAGTTCCGCCTCGATATTGACCAAGGCCAGCTCCAGTTTGTCCCGGGCGGTGATGTAGTGAGTGTTGGGGAAGATGGAAATGTGCCTGCGTTCCCCCAGAATCTCACCGGTCAAAACGTCAACTTCCAGAATACGCTCGATCTCGTCCCCGAAAAGTTCCACCCGCACAGCTTTTTCCGAGTAGGAGGCGGGGTAGATTTCCACCACATCGCCCCGCACCCGGAAAGTTCCCCGGGTGAAGTTGATGTCGTTGCGGTCGTACTGGATTTCAATCAGCTTGCGCAGGATGTCGTCCCGGTCGTAAACACTCCCCTTGCGTAAGGAAAGAACCATATCGCGGTACTCATCCGGGGAACCCAAGCCGTAGATGCAGGAAACGCTGGCCACCACGATCACGTCCCGCCGCTCAAACAGGGACGCCGTGGCAGAGTGGCGCAGCTTCTCGATCTCGTCGTTGATGGAGGCGTCTTTTTCGATATATAAATCCGTTGCCGGCACATAGGCCTCGGGCTGGTAGTAGTCGTAGTAGCTGACAAAGTACTCCACCGCGTTTTCAGGGAAGAATTCCTTAAATTCGCTGTAGAGCTGGGCCGCCAGGGTCTTGTTGTGGGCTATCACCAGGGTGGGTTTCTGGACCCGCTGAATGACATTGGCCATGGTGTAAGTCTTGCCGGATCCGGTGACGCCTAAAAGGGTCTGGTGCCTTTTCCCGGCCAGTATGCCTTCTACCAGGGCGTCTATGGCCTCGGGCTGGTCTCCGCCGGGTTGGTAGGGCGCTTTCAGTTGAAATTCCACCGGATTCACCTCCGACTATAGATTCTAACCAAATTATTATAACATAACCAAATGTATGTTTGGTATAGTAGGACACGGGAAATGAGGAAAAAAATTGAAGACAAAAAACCACAGCTCGAAATGTATCTGTGGTGAAGTGGTAAAACCATCATAGTTAAGCCTCAGTGAAGCTGACTCCCTTTCTTTATCGTCGCGGACCATCGTACTTCTGACTATATGGGTTTTGACCTTTCTCTTAACAATCAATTTTCCCCTTTCTAAACGAAACGCGTCCTTCTCGATCCGTTAAAGCTGAAAAAACCAATGGGCCAAAGGAGCAAACATCCTCCGACTGCAGGCTCCTTTGGAGGATGTTTGCTATAATCCGGAAGGAATCACGTACCTCTTGCCGAAGTTAAAAGACGGCGGAGTATGGCGAACAATGTCTAACGCCGCTCCATTCCATTCATATTTGTTTTTGTAGTAAGGAGATTTGTTGGATTTCACGGAAGCATGGGCGACTTGCACCAATGCAGGTTTGAGGTAGACTCCGGCACGTAAAATTTTTACAGACTTCTTCTTACCGGCAGACTCATTATTGCTAGGGGTTAACCCCGCCCAACAGCATAGGCGTTTGGAGTTAGCAAATTGAGACATATCTGTACCGATCTCGGAGATGATGGTGATAGCAGAAGCTCTTTCAACTCCGGGAATTGTACAGAGGAGCTTAATGGCGCTCTCATAGGGAGCAACCATTTTGTCAAGCTTATCATCTAGCTTTTCTATCATATTCCAGATGGGAGCGAACCATTACGATGCGTTCCTTTTGCTCCCGGGTCATTTGATATCCTTCAATGGATTCAACCACGCTATCGGCTTTGTCTTTCATACAGGAGTTATGCAGTTCCAGGATAAAAAACCCAACTCCATAATTTCAGGTCCAAAGATTTTGGCCAAAGTCTATCAATGAGCCTTGCAAAACGCTGGGTTGCCGTGTCAAAATAGACTTGGATCAG
>JAJZPO010000143.1 GCA_021811155.1 Bacillota bacterium
CCTCGTCACCTGCGGGAATATAATCCGGGTCGGCTACTTCCTCATCAGATGAATAATCAATCACCGGAAGCGGGTCCCAATCTATCTGCCTGTTGCAGAGGTCGCATACCAAAAGGCCGGAACCATTTTGAATATTATCGACTGTTATTGTTTTACGATCTACCCACAGCACAAAAACCTGCTCCGGTTTCTCACGCGTTACACCTTTTTTCAGGTTGCTCAATTGAACCGCACACTCCTTGCTTTTGTCATATTATTTTAGGTCAGGGTAATCAGGTAAGTATCCGTACTCTTACTCCGGGACGCAAACCAAGCAGATTGCCGCTATTATCCGCCAAGTACCAGCCGTGGTCATCCTTTTGCACATGACCGTCCAGCCACTGGCCCTGGAAGAGGAGCGAGATTTTTTTGTTTTTAGGCAGCCCGAAGGGGCCGCCGGTAATGCCGAGACTGCTGTCAGCGGTAGGTTTTAAGATGCCTTCCAACTCACCTTGGACTATTTTTTCGTATTCCTTTTGCTCTATTTGACCTGCAGAGAACATTTTACTTAATACTTCCAGGGGATTTTTGCCAAGATACCTGGCCTTTGACTTTACTTTGCCGTCATTACCGAGGTAGCGCTGCTCCAGGTAAGCGTATTTTCCTTTCCACCGGATGAACATTTAATCGCCTTCCTTGTGCAGTGTCTAATTATATGGTCACTATACGCTGTTAAATCACCTGGTTTAGTTGAATTCCAGCTATAGTGTACAGGAAAAGCTTGATCGGGTGGTTCCCTTTTAAATTAGCAAATACACAGGATGACCTCAAAAGGCCAATAACCACCAAGGGGAAGGGAGAATTATGTCAATTCTCCCTGAACAACTAACTTCACCATGTGATCATCGATGATCCGGCGACCGTTTTGTGCTCCGTAGAACAGGCAATGGGTGCAGACCTTGTTAACAAGTCTGGCTGCACCGCTGGAAAACCGGAAGATTTCGTCAACAGCACTATCCGAGAAGATATCATGGTCGGCACCGGCATAAGCAAGGTGCCGTTTCACGTATTCGCCAACCTGGGCACGATCCAGGTGTGGCAGTTTACACTGGAGGTCAATCCGCTGCCGGATGGCGGCGTAGGCCTGAAGCTGGAACTTCTCCCAGAGTTCACTTTGGCCTACAAGGATAAGGGCCATGGGGCTTTGGGCATCCATTTTGAAGTTGAGAAGGAAGCGGACTTCTTCTAGCATTTCCTTGTCCAGAAGATGCGCTTCATCAACAATAACGACTGGCTGCAGATGCTGAATGCCGCGCATGAGCTCAATCTCACGGTGCAATTGGCGCTTAGCGTCGCCACGATAGAATTTTGATTCACAGCCCAACTGCTCCAGCAGGCCTTTGTAGAAATGCCGGGGTGTCAGCTTGGAATCCGCCAGGTACATCACCATGAATTCTGCTACATCAAGAGAATCTTTGAAGCGGCGTATGGCCGTGGTCTTACCGGTACCACAGTCACCCGTGACCACGGCGAACAACTGACGCTTTGCAGCATATTCCAGGCGGCCCAAGGTCTCTTCCAGCATAAGTGATTGGTACAACTGGTCTGTTGGGATATCCCGTGAAAATGGCGTCTTGGACAGCCCGTAGAATATCTCAAACATGATCGGCACCCTCTTTCCGTACAGTTCTGTAGGAAATGGCGGGAGCCTGTATCTCTTTCCGTTGCTGGTTCTTCCTTGCAGCCGCAGTTAGAAGTCGTGATGATTCAGCGGGCTGGGGCTGCAGATGCTCTGGTAGCTTCGGTCGTTTGCCGGTTCGTTCTCCAATGACCAGTTGCCTGGCTTTCCAGGGTGCGTGTCCTTCGTATTCGATAGTAAGTTCTGTGATATCGGCTGGATCATAGATGACATTCACGGTACATCCGATGAAGGAAAGCCCGGCTTCGTACTTTCTGCCCTCGAAGCTGATACAGCCCGCCTTGTCCACTTTGCGTTCCTCACAGTGCAGAAACGCACTGGCGATGGTTTCGGGGGTCAAAAATTTTAAGGCTTTCTTGTCGCTGCGATAGGTGGTATCTGGACTAAGTCCGCCCTCCAGTCCGGAATGAGGCTTGTTCTGGTAGCACTCCTCCAGCCAGACCCGGAACATTTCGTTGAACCTGTCCAGTGATTGTGGCTTCTCCAACGCGGCTTCATTGAGGAAACTGTCCACCACCCGGTTAAATCGCTCCACCTTGCCGGTGGCCTCCGGGGAATACGGCTTGGCGAACAACAGGCGGATTCCCATTTTGGCACAGGCCCGGAACATCCATTTGGTCCGATACTGGCTGCCATTGTCAAAATATACCGCTTCCGGCACCCCGTATTTATGGATGGCCTGGCGGAAACAGTCCTCAACGATGACTTGGTCCAGCATCGGATAGAACTGTCCGTGAAGAACGAATCGGGTCGCATCGTCGACGAATGATACCAGGTAGACCTGCTTCTTGCCGCCATCCTTGCCGATGGGCAAATAGGGTCCGTATTTGATGTCTGAATGCCAGAGCTGATTACGGTACTTCTTTTGAAACCGTCGGGCGGCAATGCCGGTTTCGGCGTACATCCGCATATGTCTCGAGCTGTATCCTCGCTGTGCCAGTTTCTCCTGCAGTGTGCTGCGCTTGATCTGTCCCGGTTGTGCCAGCTCTTCCCACTCCAGGATCTGAATGATCTGGGCGATACTACGGCCCGGCACCTGGCGACGAAGCAGGATGGCCTGTTCCATAATGTTAGACGGAATTGCATCCTCGCTCTGGCGCTGGCCTTTACCTTTAGGTTTGAGCCCGCCAAACCCGGCTTTCCTGTACTGCGACAAGTATCTGCGCAGGGTGCGCTCGGATATGCCTGTCTGTTGGCATATTCCGGCTTTAATCTGCCTGGCCTGGGCAGCATCCAGACCATCCGCCAGCAACGGGGACAATAGTTGTACCCGCTGCGAAGCAATATCTTCGGCTTTCTTCTGGTCTCTCATGTTGAATCCCTCCTCAATTTCAGGTTTCAACATGAGTCTACATCCTGTCCATCAGGACAGGAATGCAAAACGGGTATGTACCCAAAGATTTGAATTTGCCACTGGCCGGACAACTCTTGCCAGCCATCCGGGGGCATCCCCCACATGATGCCAGATTTTTTGGAGCGTGGACTTGGGAAAGTGGGACGCACTTTCCACAGATTCTCTGCCATACCGGATAGCGATGGATACCAGACAGCCCAGAAAGTAATCGACTAACTCCATGAACCAGTTTCGCCAACGCCCAATGGTTGATTCGTCTGCCGTGACGGTCAGAGCACCCTTCCCGGTCACGACCGCCTCGACGCTTGCACTTCCATAGCGTTTGTATGGGACTAATATATCAGGGAGTTCGTGATGCAACCGGCCGCAATGACTGCAACTCAGCCTTCTGATGACCAGGACAATGGTATTTCCGGCACCATCAGTATATTTCCGCCGACGGCTTCCGCAAACCTTCAGTAACCCGCCACAGCATGGACAGGGATTCTGCTCCCCGCTCCTTACGAAAAAACCCCTTTCTTGGGGTTCTCAATCAGCTCATATTTTGTTAAAATGACCATATCGTTTAGTGGTGGGACGCCTCTGGTGCTTCTGTTGGCTCAGTAGCACATACAAACAGGGGCGTCTTATCCTTTCTTCATGATATGGTCATTATATACAGCAATTTCCGGTCAGGCAATTCCGTCAGCTTTTGGTCTTTTCTGCTTGGCTGCAACACTAAGCTCGG
>JAJZPO010000144.1 GCA_021811155.1 Bacillota bacterium
GTATTGTCACACTGATGGCGACTTTTGATAAAGACGAACTTCAATTTGGTTACTACACAATGAGAGGCCATTTCGTTAATATCGATGATAATGGACACCCTTTTAAAGGGAAGGAGAAGACTGTCTCTAATTTAATGGCAAGGATTAACGGTTATTTAGAAACTCCATTCAATCAAGTTTTTTCGTATTTAGATCAATTCCCATATACAAATATCTATCCGCATGAACATCAAGGCTTTGAGGTATGGCTTAAAAATGAGGATGCTGAAATTGCAATTGTAAAGGGTAAAAGATAGCTCTCAACATACGATCATTCCTGTAACGGCTCGGCTTCCCGGCTCAAGTTACTGGCGTGAATAGAAAAAAGATAAGATGCTTTTATGGATTTTGTTGAATCTATCCAGAGTGAAGGCGTTGAACTCGAACGCAAGCCAATGGGTGAAGGTACTGGCCCCAAAACAGATTTATTTAATCTAACTGTAGATATTGATGACCTTAATACCTTACGGAACTTATCTGAACTGGAGGCCAGTAAAACTATCATTGAGACTTTCAAGAAAATGATCAATGAGCTAACGGTTCTGGATAAAGAACTTCCCTCTGCGCCTCTAAATTCGCTCTCTGCAATTTCTGCGTTATGTTTTATTGTCTGTTTTTGCCAAAAACCTTACTCAGACTTCCCTTCCAGGGCAGCTTTTAATAAATCACCCAGGTTTGTGCCTAAAGCCTCTTTATCACTGTAAGTATCAATCAACTTTTTGTTAACCCGGCCGCTGTTTTTGGCGGAGTTTAGTGCTTCCTTAAATTCCGCCAGTTTTTCGGTAAAGCCACAGTTGCTGCAGCGGACGACTGTGCCGGTTTGTTTTTCCAGGATAGACATTTTCTTGTGACATTGGGGGCACCTGAAATGTGATACCTGGGGTTCCGCTGACTCCCGATGGCCGCATTCCCGGTCCGGGCAGAGCAGCATTTTACCCCTTTTCCCTTTGACAGAAAGCAGGTATTGGCCGCAGTTGGGGCATTTCACCCTTGATATGTTGTCAGCCTTGAACTTTGTCTCACTGGCCACAACATCTTTCACCAACTCAACAGTATATGCCCTGATGCCCTCCATGAACTTGGCTCTGCTCGCCTTACCACGCGCTATTTCAGATAAGGTCTGCTCCCACTTGGCGGTAAGTTCAGGTGAACGCAGGTCATTGCTCACCAAATTGATCAGCTGGATTCCCTTCCCTGTCGGGACAAGTTCCTTGCCCTGCCGTTCCACATAATCAGTGTGGATAAGCTTTTCTATAATCTCGGCTCTGGTGGCAGGTGTTCCCAGGCCTCCCTGTTTGAGGGCCTCCCGCAGTTCTTCTTCCACAAATTTGCCCGGGCTCTCCATCGCTGACAACAGTGTAGCCTCTGTATACCTTGCCGGCGGCTTAGTCTGGGATTTTAGCAGCCGGCCTTCCCTGACCTTTTTCTGATCCCCTTTATGATACGCCTGCAGCATCTGCTCCGGCAAAGCATCCTCTTTTTCCTGGTCATCCCCATCATTGCCTTTACCATATACCGCCTTCCAGCCCCAATCAGTGACAGTCTTCCCCCGGGAATAGAAATTCTCCCCTTCCACAGCGGTTATCAGGGTAACCCGGTCATACTTGAAAGGCAGGTACAGAACGGCCAGGAAACGTTTCACTATCAGGTCGTAAATCTTGCGTTCGTCAGTATCCAGAGCACTTAAAACAACCCCCTGGTCTGTAGGAATAATAGCATGGTGGTCACTTACTCTGCTGTTGTCTACCAGCCTTTTCGTTACATTGAGCGGTTTGGTCAAAATCTGCCTGACCAGGGGAGCATATTCTCCTACGGCCACAGCTTTCAACCTTCCGGTCAGTGTCGGCACAATATCTGACGATATGTACCGGGAATCGGTCCGGGGATATGTTACGAGCTTATGCCTTTCGTACAAAGACTGCAAGGTTGAGAGGGTCTTCTGGGCAGAGAACCCGTATTTTCTGTTAGCATCCCGCTGTAATTCAGTCAGGTCGTAGGCTAATGGGGCAGGTTCAGATTTTTGGTCGATCCTGACTTCCCGGACCTGCCCTGTCGCACCGTGGATTTTATCCCGTAAAAGTTTGGCCCGGTTTTCGTCAAATATTCTGCCCTGATTTTTGGCATCCTGCCAATCTGACCTAGGCCCGACTTGCAGGACACGCGGAACAGCGATTAAAATAATAGAAAAGGAGCTGTGAAGCAAATGGAAAACAAAAACTATGATATGTCCTTCAAGTTAGAGGCAATCAAGTTGGTGGAGAGTGGCACAAAAGCTGCTGATGTAGCTAGGCAGTTGGGGTTACACCCGGCTACTATATACCGATGGATAAGTGAATTTAAAAGAGACGGCGAGCAAGCATTCCCTGGCAAGGGAAATTTGAAGCCTGATGACGAGGAATTACGTCAGCTTCGCAAAAGAGTACGTGATCTGGAAGAGGAATGCGCCATCTTAAAAAAAGCGGCGGTCATCTTTGCAAAACACCAGAAATGAAGTATGTATTCATACATGAACACCGCCTGGATTTCAGGGTGAAAAAGATGACCGAAGTGATGGAAGTATCACGAGGCGGTTACTATGAGTGGGTTAAAAGCGGTTGTAAAAGCCGCAAACAGATTGAAAATGAATATTACCTTGAACTTATCAAGATCGAGTTTGATAAGAGTCGCCAGACATACGGTCCCCGCCGTTTGGCTAAAGAACTTAATAAAAAAGGACATCGTATAGGTAGACGGCGGGTTGAGGAAATCATGCGTGAGAACAATATCGTACCCAAGACAGTAAAGAAGTTCAAAGCTACCACCAATTCAAAACACAATTACCCTGTATCGCCAAACCTTCTAAATCGCAATTTTAAGGTAGACAAGCCTTTTGTTGCTTGGGTTAGTGACATAACCTACATAGCTACACGTGAAGGCTGGCTTTATCTTGCCGCAGTGATGGATTTATATTCCGGCAAAATTGTAGGCTGGGCGATGAGTGAGCGCATGACACAGGAACTTGTTATTTCGGCACTTAAGCAGGCCGTGGGACGCACCAGGCCACCGAGAGGGATAATCCTGCATTCTGACCGTGGTATCCAGTATGCCAGTAAGAGATATCGGAACCTTGCGAAAAGTTATGGTTTTCGGCAAAGCATGAGCCGTAAGGGAGATTGCTGGGATAACGCTCCGATGGAGAGCTTTTTCGGAACACTCAAGACAGAACTGATTTACCATGAGGATTACAAAACACGGAATGAAGCCCGTCTAAGCATATTTGAATATGTGGAAGCATTTTATAATCGAGTCAGGTTACAACAAAGGCTCGGATATATGTCGCCGATAGAATTTGAAAATCTAAGAAAAGCTGCGTAATTTCGCGATTCCACGTGTCTGCGTAAGCGGGTGTGGGTCATTATCATTTTTTTGGTTTTTATGAAACTCTTGTCTTTGCGCAAAGAAGCCGAGCAAATATCTGCCGTCAAGCGAAGCGTCGCTTTCAAATGCCCCTGATTCAAACAGTTGCTTAATGTCCCCAATCAGGTTAAAATACCAACCCGCTCCGTTGAGCTGCTGTATGTATGGATTGAGCTGCTGCGTAAACAGCATATTCCATGTGCGAAACGGGTGCTGCGAAAATGCCGTCATATAGCGTACTGCGTTTGTAGCGCGGTCATCTTCCCTTGATTTTCCTTGCTTATATCTCG
>JAJZPO010000057.1 GCA_021811155.1 Bacillota bacterium
CGATCTATAGCCCTTCTTGTCTTTACGGTCCAAGACCGCATCAGGTGTGATGCCCCGGGCTGCCTGCCGCAAAATATATTTGGAGATGCCATAACGCACCTTCATCCAACTTGGTATTTTACCGGCGAATTCAACCAGGCGATAATCCAGTAGAGGTACACGGGATTCAATCGACCAAGCCATACTCATCCTGTCTTCCTGATGGAGCAGCCCGGGAAGATAGTGCTTAACCAACAAATAGGAATTCAATTCGAAAGGCTGCAGGAAAGCCTTGGAGTTCGTTACTGTTTGAATCCCTTCCAGCGCAGCATCGCGCACGTTTTTTACCCCTCTAATCCAAACGGGAGCAGGAGAACTAAACCTATTCCATAAACGCTTGAAAGCCCCTCCATTAACCAGATATTGAGGAGTTCGCAATAATTCCTCAAAGGGACCTGAAGGTCCCTTGCCACAAACACCGTTACAGAGATTTCTGGCAGCTAAAACAAAGAACGGCGGATATCCTCCAAACAACTCATCCGCCCCCTGACCCCCATTGACAACCTTAACCCCGGTTGATGCCACCATCTCCGCTACACGATACATAGGTAAGCCTGCTGCGCCGACTACCGGCTCATCCAGGTGCCATAATAACCGCGTCAGCAGGCGAGGCACATCCTGGTAGCTTGGTGTCACTTCATGGTGGCAAGTGTTATATTGCTGAGAGACAACTTTAATGAACTTACGCTCATCATATTCCTTCCCTTCGGGATATGCGGAAGAAAAGGTGTGGATGCCGTTTCTGAGTTCCTGCGCCGCCAGAGCCACGATGGTACTCGAATCTATACCTCCACTCAAATACGCACCGACCTGAACATCGCTTCGCATGTGCAGCCTGATCGTATCTTTCAGTAATGCTCTTAACTCTTCTGTAACCGACTGAAAACTTCTGCCGTAATCTATGTTAAAGTCAAAGTCCCAATATTGCCGCAAAGTCAGGGCTCCGTCTTGAACCTTTAACAAAAAGCCCGGAGGCAGTTGACGTATGCCGCTATACCATGTCTGGTCGTCATAGGTATGTCCATACACCAGATACTGCCTCACAGAATCCAGATTTACCTTGCATGGCACAGCGGGGTGGCAAAGGATTGCCTTGATTTCCGAACCAAAAATAAATTGCTGTCCGTTAAAATGATAGTAAAAAGGTTTAATCCCGATGCGGTCCCTCGCTGCAAACAGCAGCCTGTTTCTACTGTCCCAGAGCGAAAAAGCAAACATGCCGTTAAATAAACCCAGACATTCTGTACCGTACTCCTCATAGGCATGAATGATGGTTTCGGTATCGGTGTTGCTCTTAAAACGATGACCGCGCCGCACCAAATCCTCCCTTATTTCCCGGTAATTGTAGATTTCCCCATTATAAACTATCCAGACAGTTCCATCTTCATTGGTCATAGGTTGATGTCCGTTAAGCGAAAGATCAATAATACTCAGTCTTCTATGGCTGAATCCGATTCCCGGCGCCGCAAACACGCCTGATGAATCAGGGCCGCGATGAGCAATAACCTCTCCCATCCGTTCCAATATACGTGTTTCCGGTGTCTCGCCACGGCTGTCAAATATTCCCGCAATTCCACACATTTAGTCAAACCTCCGCCGGTCTCTAAATACACTGATTCGATTCCATATATACAAAATATCTCCGCGGTTAGGGAGTATTAAATCCTTCCAGGCAACTTTGCCCATCCTTCTGATGGCAAGCATAAACAAACCGGCTACAATTAGGTAACTAAGCGTAGAGACAACGGCTGCTCCGGTGATTCCATACCTCGGGACAACCACCAGGTCGATGGCAACGTCGGCAACCATGCCGCAACAGAATATCATGGCATTCATAGATGGCTTACCCTGGCTACTGAAGAAATTTGCGTACCCGTAACTCACAGTCATGGCGATAAGCCCAGGCAACAGGCAGAGGAAGGGAACGTAGGCCGGCAAAAAAGCCCGACCGAAGACTATTAAGATTACCTGGTAGCTGACAAGTATCATGAACAATGAACTGGCAAACCCCACCAGAACGCTTAAGCGTGCCACAAAACAAGCCGTGATCAGCCGGCGGTCAGCCGCTTGAGCAGTCAGATGTGGAAATAACGCTGTGCCAATGGCGCTGGGGAACATTAGCAGCATTTCTGCCAGGGTCACGGCAACCGAATATATACCTAGCTGTGCAGCGCCCGAAATAGAGTTGACGATAAAGGTGTCAATTCTGAAAACACTGGTCATCATCAGACTTCCGGCAAACGAACCCAAACCATACGCCAAAAAAGTCTTTGTCCACTTCAAAGCGTGCAGGGACAACTTCAACCGGGTTCCGTGCAAAACAGACCGGATGGTTAAGTATAATCGTACAACATAGGAAAGACCGGCTGCGAGTATGACATCGTAAGTGTCGAGCCTAAACCATGCGGCGACAGCTACCAACAAGAGAACGTATAGCAAGTTCCTGCCGATACTGTACATGCTGGTTAGCTGCACCCCTTTGGGCTTGTCCATCAGGATAGAGCCGAAAAGCAGTGTAGCAATATTGAGCAACGCCAGCACCAACATCAGCGATATCATTTTGTCTGAGAGGCTGAAACCTGTCAGCCTTCTTAACCATGGCATGCCGAATTGATTGATTCCGAGAGCCGCAAGAGCATAAACCGAGATTACTATTGAAGCGTGTGAGACTGTTTCTTTCAGTTCAGTGCTTCCCTTGCGCAGATGATAAAGATAAGATGTATTGAGTCCCATGGACAAAAACAGAGATGCCAATGAAGCCAGTTGCGTAACCAGAAAAACCTGACCCTTCCCGGCCGGCCCTAACCAATGAGCGATTAGCATCCCTGACAGAATTGAAACAGCAAATTGAACCAGGCTTCCTAACGTACTAAAAAGACTGGATTTGAAAAGTGCGCTCAAACCCCCGCCCCCACCATCATGTTAATTTAATTTTCGAACGATTTTGGCAGGCACCCCCGCGATAACGCAATGACCTTCCGGATAACTCTTAGTCACCACAGCTCCTGCCCCAACCACCGTATTGTTACCTAGATGTACCCCTTTGAGTATCACTGAGTTCATTCCGATCCAACACTTTTCACCGATGACAACGTCCTGTGGCGAAGTATGAAGAGAAGGGTCGTCTAAACCATGATCCGTAGTAATAATGCCAACATTAGGGGCTATCCAGGTCCCCTTACCGATAGTTATTCGCCCTCCCCCATAGTTGGCATAATAGCAGCCAAAATGTTGAAAGTTGTTCAAATCATCCAAATCAAAGATTACTCTTAACGGATCGTCAATAGAAATAAATGGGCTGACCGGCCACGGTACCTTTCGATTAAATCCCAGCAATTTTTGCGTAAATATGGATCTCAGTACCCAAAACCAACCTTGGTAACCTTTATCAAAATACCTTCCGCCCAGATACTTCTTATCAAAGAGGGGAGAGATAATTATTTTCAGTAATGGATTTACCAGTCGATAATAACCTAACTTTATTGAAGCCTTTAAATATTTCTTCATAAACCATAACACACCTTATCAATGCATTTCAGTCAAAGCCTACATCGAACATTGCCAACCATTCGCCAAAAATGACAACTCGCCATATCCAGTGAGAAAACCTTTCCCGCCCTGCAATCACATCATTCAAGTGCTCAAGCCCTTTTGCGGTTAGTATCCCGTGTGAGCGCTCAACAGACAGTGCCGCTAACCTCTTGATTTGCTCAGGGAAACCGTTGCGGACCCAAACCTCTTCCGGTGTGGCAAATCCCATTTTATCAAATCGATTATATATTTTCGGAGGCAGGGTATCTTGCAGCGCTTCCCGCAAAACACGTTTTGTCCTCCCCCGGAACAGCTTCATGTCATCCGCTTTCCGGTAAAAGAATATTGGCCATTCCCTTAACCAAAAAGCTGAATTTATCTCCACGCAAACGTCTGCAACTCTGAATCTCCCTGGCCAGTTCCAGCCACTGCGCCTTGTTAAATAACCGGGCCAGACTTGCCATGACGAATTGATCATAACCCGCCAGCTGTTCATCCGCCCCCTGGCCGTCCAGCATGACTCTAAGACCGTTTTCAGCAGTTGACCGGAACACACACCATTGTGCAAATATGCTTGATGACGCGAACGGCTCGTCTTGATACCAAATCAGCTCACTCAGGGTCTCCAACAGGGCATCTCCCTCAGGGTACGTATACACCGCCTGAAGCGCACGGGAACTTACTACTGCGTCTATAAACTCACGTTCATCGAATTTTTTTCCGCAGAGCAAGCGGACACAGTGCGTTGGTTTGCTGCGGCGCCGGCCTCTCTGAGGATATCATTCATAACACAAACAATCGAAGATGAATCAACCCCCCCTGAAAGGCAGGAGCCAATCGCTACATCCGCCCGCAATCTCAGCTTGACGGCATCGTAAAACAAGGCTCGAAAACTTTCCGCCGCCTCAGCAGCCGTGCCGTTAAATACCGCCGGCCTGAGCACATACCACTGGTATAGCGAAAGCTTGTCTGGCACGGCGCTCAGGGAAACATCAAAGGCTTCTCCGCCCCGGAGTTGAAAAACATTGCTAAACAGGGTTTCCGCTGTATGGTCAGTCAGGCCCCATGCCAGGAAGTCGTACACTCTTTCCCGGTTCATACGCGCCTGCCACCCTGGCAAAACGGTGAACTGTTTGATTTCGGAACCAAAGGCCCAAAATCCCTGCGGTGACAACCAGCAATAGAATGGCTTAACCCCAAAACGGTCTCTCGCTGCGAATAATCTGTTTTTCTCAATATCGACTATGATAAGTGCCCACATGCCGTTGAAGCGTGAAACGCAGCCGCTACCCCAGGTTGCATAAGCCGCGAGAATAACCTCAGTATCTGTACGGGATGTGAAGGAACAACCAAGGCCTGTCAATTCCTGCCTTAACTCGAGATAATTATAAATCTCGCCATTGAAGGTTATCTAATACTTACCGTTACCGTATTCCATGGGTTGGCGCCCCGCAACAGAGAGGTCCAGAATCTAGAGTCTCCGGTGCCCAAGCATAACGCGATTTTCGCTTAGGCCTATGAATCCCTCATCATCCGGACCACGATGGGATATGATACTTGTCATCTGTCTTATTAGCTCTTCAGGCAGCGGCTGACCGGCAAACAAACAAGCAATTCCACACATAAGAAACCCTGCTCCCAGCCTCAAATATTAGCTTTGAAAAACACCTTTTGTCAAACGGTTTTCCCAAAGACCTCTCGGTAAGTGTCAATTAATAATTTGGTTACAACAGTCCGGCTGAACAAATTCAACGCGTAATTTCTGGTGACAAAGTTTGAAAAAACTTCCTGCCGCATTCTCTGCATAGCAGAGCACAATTCCTCAGCATCGCCCGCCCCGACCAGCATGCCGACTTCCGGCGTCACAATTGATTCCGGACCACCGCTACGGGTAGCAATAACCGGTAACCCTGTCGAGAGCGCTTCAATCAGAACCACCCCGAAAGTTTCATGCAAACTGGCTAAGACCAGAACATTAGCCGACCACAATGCACTGCGTACTTCTTCACGTGACAGGTGCCCCAAGAACCTCACTTGATTGTGCACACCTAACGTTTTCGCCAGTTCCCGCAAGTAACCTGACTGGGGACCCTCTCCGGCGATATTCAGGTATGTCTCAGCGCAGCCGCTAAAACCTTTCGCGAAAGCCCTGATTAAGATATCCAGCCCCTTATTTGTATCAAGGCTTGCGATGGCAAGGAATACAAACTTATCTGGTTGTGGTGTGTTTGGTCTTAAAGAAAAAAAGTCCGTGTCCACCATATTGGGAATAACAGCGACCGTTTTTTCGCCCAGCAACTCTTTCACTTTCAACGCCAGCCCTTCACTGACAGCAACAACCTTATCTGCATTTTGGTAAGCTTCTCTGATATGGGGCAGAGAGTGCTGCGGCACGCTGCCGGAAAGAAAGTCTGATGAATGCTCAGTAACCACATAAGGTATGCCGAACTTGCGCTTTACATGATCAGCAACACACCCAGCCCGTAAAAAGTTGTGGGCATGGATCAAATCCGGACACCCTTGTTTTTCGATATACCTTTTGACCAGCCGTGAGGATAGATGCACATATAACTGTCCGCCCGCAGCAGAGGCGATATTGGTGTTCCATCCTTTCTGTCGCATTATAAAAATGCCCGCTTCATGATTGCTGGTAACCTGAAAGTAATTTCGCCACACTTTTCTCATGGAAAGGGTGCGAAGGCTCCTGGTCTCTAAGTAAACTACATCTGCCCGAACTCCTCTTTCATTCAAGGCAAGAACTTGCTCTCGGAAAAAAGTACCCTTCAGAGGCATATCCGATTCCGGCCAGAAGCTGGGGATAACTAAGATTTTCAACTGCCTCAACCCTTTATATTACCAAACTAGAGGTTTTTCTCAATGTTGATAACCTCAGGCAAAACATCGCTGCCGGTAGCTTCAGGCGCTTCAGACTTTGTGATTGGTGTCAGTTCCGAGATAAGCCTGTAAAACTGAGCAGTCCCTGCCCTTCTCGCAAGATGGTCATTGATGAACTTGCGCCCTTTGGCTCCCATTTCTGCAAGCATGCCCCTCTTATTGTAAGCGTTCACTAAAGCAATGCGTAAGCTGTTAAAATCTTCAGGGGGGACACAGATGCCACACCCTATTGAGTTTATTTTCTGACAAAGTTCACTGTCCTCATCGAAAGATGCCAGTACGGCCCGTGAAGCAGAAATGATGCTCCAGGTCTTGCTCGGAAACGAGTTTTTACTAATGCCTTGCTTAGAGATGACCACTCCTATATCACAAAGGCTGTAAACATGCGCAATATCCTCATACGGCTGAAACGGAAAAACACTGATGTTTCCGGCATTCCTGCCTGAAATGTAGTTCTCTAATGACGGTTTGTGAGCGCCTTCCCCAATGATGACGCAGTGCAGATCAGGACATTCCTCTCTCAGGGAATGAACCGCGTCAACCAGCAGTTCCAGGTTTTGGGTAAGGCCGATATTGCCGCAATACGTTACATAAAACTTGTCCGCTGCCAAATTGTAGCGTGAAATCAGGACATTGTCTGTGCGACAGACCGGTACTACCTGCTGCTCGTCAATCCAATTATAGACAACAGCTATTTTTCTCTCCGGTACGCCGCGGGACATAATTATCCGCTTAAAGTCCTCACATATGACAGCTATTCGATTACTCCCTTTATATGTAATGTTCTCCAGCCAGCGCCCTAGCTTTAAAATCGGTCCGCCTTTAAGCACCCCGCTGTTCAGCATGGAATCCGGGAAAATATCCTGCAGGTTGTATAAAAGGGGTATCCGCTTAACCTTGCTGAGGATTACACCTGTTAACCCCATGGTTGGTGGGGTAGAGTAGGCAAATATGACGTCGCCCTTAATAAACAGGGCCCGCAAAAATATCCCGGCTGAAACCAGGAGACTGTGGATTAACCGTTTTAACAAAAAACCCTGCTCGTCAAAATGGGCCGCAACGCGGTTAATAACTATGCTGCCTCTGACCTCGCGTTTTTTCCCCTTGAAGGCCAGCCGGGTCTGGTCATCTACGTTGCGGGTTGGCATCTGGGTGACTACCTCCACGCTCATGCCAAGGCCGGCCAGGTCGTTAACCAGGTCGGATGCCAAATGAGAGTTGGCCACCTGTTCGGGCGGAAAGTTATATGTTAGGAAAATTACTCGCATTGTTGTGGCACCGTTCGTGTAATGTTGGCCTTATCTTCTCCATCTAAAGCAGCCTCATTCAAAATTTCGTTTTACTGGGTAACCGTGTTGTTGGATTAAAAGGTCACGTTTTGCAGCCTTGATATCCTCCTCGACCATCATTCGAGCCAGTTCAGCTAAATTCGTCTTTGGGGACCAGCCAAGCTTTTGTCTGGCCTTTGTGGAGTCACCCAATAGCAGTTCAACCTCTGTGGGACGAAAATAACGCTTGTCCACCGCAACCAATACGTCACCGTTTTGTTGATTGACTCCCACTTCATTGAGGCCGGTACCCTGCCATTTAAGTTCTATCCCCAGACATGCAAAGGCCATTACAACAAACTCACGCACGGAGTGGGTTTCATTAGTGGATATTACAAAATCCTCAGGGGTTTCCTGCTGAAGCATGAGCCACATTGCCTCCACATAGTCGCCTGCGAAACCCCAGTCCCGTTTGGCATTGAGATTTCCTATGTACAGTTTTTTTTGAAGTCCGAGATGGATTCGCGCAACCGCGCGGGTTATTTTTCTGGTTACAAAGGTTTCTCCCCGGAGCGGAGACTCATGGTTGAACAGTATGCCGTTACAAGCATATATGCCATAAGCTTCCCGATAGTTGACCGTAATCCAATAAGCATAAAGTTTTGCCGCAGCATACGGGCTGCGAGGATAAAATGGGGTAGTTTCCTTCTGCGGAACCTCCTGAACCAATCCATACAGTTCACTGGTGGACGCCTGATAAAATTTAATTTTCTTTTCCAGGCCAAGTATGCGAATACTCTCCAGCAGCCGCAAAGTTCCCAGCCCGTCTGAGTTAGCCGTATATTCCGGTGTTTCAAACGACACGGCAACATGGCTTTGTGCCCCTAGGTTGTAGATTTCCTCCGGCCGAACTTCCTGCATTATGCGAATTAGGTTTGTAGAGTCCGTCAGGTCACCGTAGTGAAGCATGAAATTGACATTTTGTTCGTGGGGATCCTGATACAAATGGTCAATCCTGTCTGTGTTGAACAAAGAGGTTCGCCTTTTAATGCCATGGACAATGTAACCTTTGTTAAGTAAGAACTCGGCTAAGTAGGCCCCATCCTGACCTGTGACCCCTGTTA
Organism: Bacillota bacterium; assembly: GCA_021811155.1. Taxonomy (GTDB): domain Bacteria; phylum Bacillota; class Desulfitobacteriia; order Desulfitobacteriales; family JAJXUE01; genus JAJZPO01. The sequence continues at coordinate 8,858 of JAJZPO010000057.1, forward strand.
TTAGTGCAGTTTTTTTCATGACCTTGTTACTCCTGTATAATTTAACTGCTGGGCGCATTAACCTCATGCATTTCGAAACCAGCGGTAACCGCTTGCCATGAGCAGTTTGCGCACCAACCGTCCCTTATGCTGGTTATTTAAACGGCCAATAGTGATAGACCGAATTGCAGGTAAAAAACTTGAATCCACACGAAGTATAGAATCCAAAGGCAGACAGGTTGTCAAGCTGGGTACCTACGTGTACTGTCGCAATTCCTCTCTGTCTGAGCACGATCTCCATGGTAGTAATCAGCGATCTGCCGACGCTTTCTCCTCTGTGAACTTTGTCAGTGGCAATCAACTCAATCCTGGCTGACGAAGCTGACATGTCCATAGAAAAAAGCAAAAACCCCATCAAGACCCCGTGGCGCTTGGCTATAACAAAAAAACGGCCGGGCTTGCCAAAAGCATCTTCTACCCAACGCGCATAGAGGCCCTTCGCCTCTTTGGGTGGAAGCCAGGGATCGTTTAAAAAGCGGGAATATTTAAATGATTTGTTAGCAATATCTAATATACGTTCGTTTCTTGGGCAGGCCTCAAACACCTCAGTAGGAAGAGTTTCCCGTGCCGGTGTGCGTGATAAGCTCTTTTTGAACTGAACATTGATGTCGGTCTGGAAGGCCCCCGTCTCCTTGCCAATCCAAACGTTGTTGTCGGCACGATTATCAACATTTGTAATGGTAATAAAATCAAATGCCTTAAAACCCTGTTTGATTTTTTCTCTGTCCTCGTCTGAAATGCTGTCATTGAGAATTATTTTAGCGGACCGGACTCCAAAATGTTCCGAATCCCATTTCGACTCAGAGAAAACAAAAGGTTGGATATGAACTTCATTCTCGCGCCTGAGATCTCCCATCTTGACCTATCCTTTCATGCCTATCTGTTATGTCTTGCCCTGAGAATACGCCTTTGCGGAAGAGGACTATAGCAATGGTTTTCAACATTATTTGTAAATCCAGCAAAAAAGAGATATGTTCCACGTAATAAGCATCGTTTTTTAACCTTTGCCGCCATTGTGTGGCATTCCTGAAATAAGCCTGATTATATCCGCTTATTCCCGGCAGCACATCAAGTTTTTTGGCCTCCTGGCCTTGATAGTAATTATAGTGGTCCGGCAAATCAGGCCTGGGGCCTATGAAACTCATGTCTCCTTTCAGCACGTTAATGACCTGGGGAAGCTCATCTACACTCAGCATTCTGAGCGTTTTTCCAAACCGGGTAAGTCTAGGGTCATCCACTGAACTAAGTGTTGAACCGTCCGGGTTCCGTATATCCGGAGCATTTACCTTCATAGTGCGTAGCTTGTACATTACAAAGACACTTCTTTTCTTGCCAAGCCTTTTACTGCAATAGAATACGGGTCCGCCATCATCAATTTTAATTAAAATAGCGCATACTAAAATGTTTAAAGCGACAAGTGGCAACAGAAATAGTGAAAAAACAATATCCAGTAACCTTTTTACGTACTTTTGGTACATTTAAGGATACTCCTCTGCCAATTTCAAGTCCAGCACATCCTGGCACCCGGCCCATGACCTAATATCCACCCTTACCGTAGTAACTATAGTAATAATAAGAACTTTGGTCCTTTGCGTTCATGCCATTTAAAATTGCGCCAATCACTTTGGCTCCTATTTTGTCCAGTTGTCCTTTCGCCAGCTGTACTGCCTGTTTCGGCACCCGACCGCTACCTACCACGAGTAAAATCCCGTCAATGCTTGGAGCCACCGCTAACACATCGTTCAGCCCCAGCACCGGCGGGCAGTCCAGGACTACAAAGTCGGCAGCCCCGCCCAGCCTCTCCAGGGTGACCTTCATCCGGCTGGATGCTAACAGTTCCGACGAATTGGGAGGTAGGGTCCCGGCTGTCAGGATACTAATCGCCGCGTTGTTGTAAGATTTGCATAGACTTAAGGGGTCTGTCCCTTCCACCAGAGCATTGGTCAGACCCTCAAACACATTCAAGCCAAATATCTTGTGCTGGGTAGGTTTCCTCAGGTCCGCGTCCACCAGAATAACCCGTTTTCCACCTTGGGCCAGGGTAACTGCCAGGTTGGCAGCTGTAGTGCTCTTTCCTTCCCCGGGCAGTGAACTGGTTACGGCGATAAACTTAAACTTTCCGTCGATGTTTTTAAAACTCAAATTGGTATTCAGGATGCGGTAAGCCTCGCTGACAACGGACCTTGGGTCCAGCTCGGTGACCAGTTGGGTCATCTTGCCTTTTACCCCTGCCTCAGCTTTCTTCCGCACCGCGTGTACTCCACCTGATGCTCCCACTGAAGTACTCAAGCCATATCCTCCAATCTACTTAGCCGGGTTGTTTAGCGCGGAAAACTGGGGAATAATGCCCAATACAGTCAAGCCTGTAAGTTCCTCTATTTCCTCCGCTGTCTTTATGCTGTTGTCCAAATATTCTAACAGAAAAACCAAACCCATGGCTGCGAAAAGGCCAAGGGCAAAGGCCATGGCAATATTGAGCTTTTTGTTTGGTTTGATCGGGACTTGGGGTGCAGTGGCTGCATCCACAAGTCCGACATTGTCCACCTTTTTTATCTCCATTATCCTGGCGGAAAATTCCTTGGTGAGGGTGTTGGCAATTAAGGCCGCCCTGTCTGGGTTGGGATCCTGCACATTGATGGAAATGATTTCAGTATTTGTGACAGCTTTGACGGTAATCGCATCGCTCAGGCTGCCCGGGGTGGCCCCACCCCCTACCTGGTTTGCTACTCTTTCCAATACTGTCTGGCTTTTGGCAATGGTTTCATAAGTCTTTGCCATCTGCTGGTTGGCCATGACCGAACTGTAATCCAGGCCTGGATTATCCTTATTGGCTGCCTGCCTCCCCACTATCACCATAGCCGAGGCCTCATAAACCGGGTGAAGGATAAAGAAACTGAAAACCGCGCTGGTAACCGCTGCAATAAGCGGCAATGCAATCACAACCAATAACCGCTTGCGGATTACCCGCCAGTATTCCTGTAAGTCAATAATCTCCTCCATCTGTTTCCTCCTGGTAGATGTTTGTGCCCAAGAAGCACAACAAAGTTGACCGAAATAACTTTCGACAATATAAAGCCAAATCCTGCATAAAAAAAGCACTTTTCCGCAATTACATCGAAAAAGTGGTTAATGTCAGTTCATTTTTTGGGCTGTCTTTAGGCTGCCGTTACCTGAATCCACCTGGATACCGGGAATGCCATTCCCAGGCAGTACCGACGATCTCCTCCAGTTCGGGAAACTTCGGCTGCCAGCCCAGCTCCCGCCTAATCCGCTCAGAACCCGCTACCAGGACCGCCGGGTCCCCGGCGCGGCGCTCTCCCAGGACCACCTTGACCTTCCTGCCGGAGACCTTCTCCACTGTCCGGATAACTTCCAGCACCGAATAGCCGCTACCGTTCCCCAGGTTGTACGCCGTGCTCCCTTCCCCTTGGGCCAGGGAGTTTAGCGCCAAGACATGGGCCTCAGCCAGGTCGTTGATATGGATATAGTCCCGGATACAGGTTCCGTCCGGAGTTGGGTAATCCGTGCCAAATACCTGGATGTTCTCCCTCAGGCCCAGGGCGGCCTGGATTACCAGCGGGATTAGGTGGGATTCCGGGTTGTGGTCTTCCCCGATATCCCCCGCCGGGTCCGCTCCGGCGGCATTGAAGTATCTGAGGCTTATTGATTTAAGCCCGAAGGCCTGGTCATACCACTTGAGGATCTTCTCAAAGGCGAGCTTCGACTCGCCGTAGGGATTAGTGGGCCGGAGCCTGGCATCCTCCGTAATAGGCACCGCCTCCGGTTCCCCGTATACCGCAGCCGTGGAGGAGAACACCAGGTACTTGACCTGGTTCCGCACCATCCCGTCCAGGAGGGCCAGCCCCTTGGCTACATTGTTTTGGAAGTACATGTCAGGCCTGGTCATTGACTCGCCTACCAGGCTGAGGGCGCCGAAATGCATCACTGCTTCAATCTTGTGTTCCTGCATTACCCGGTCCAGAAGCTCTCCGTCCCCGAAGTCCCCCACCACCAGCCGCTCCACAGGCACAGCTTCCCTGTGGCCCTTGCTGAGGTTATCCAGGACCACTGGCTTATGTCCCGCTTTGAGCAGCGTTACACATTGTTTTATGTTCTTTATATATCAAATCCAGGACCACTGGCTTATGTCCCGCTTTGAGCAGGGCCCGCACCATATGGCTGCCGATATACCCGGCGCCGCCTACTACTAAAACCCTCATCTATATTCCCGCTCTTTCCCTTTAGTCCTGGCCGGCAGCGGCCTCCTCGAACCGGGACATGAGTTTGCGACAGTGCGCCTCCACTTCCCCCCATCCCAGATAAAGCCGTACGATATCCTCTTCCACCAGGCTGCTCCCGGTCTGCACTTCGATCAGCTCCAGGTCGCTGATTGCCTTTATGCCATGTTCAGTCCGCACCGGGATGTGGAGCACATCCCCCGCCTTTACCTGCATGATAGCGCCGTCACAGGCAAATTCTCCTTCTCCCCGGATAATTGTCCATACCTCGCCGCGTTTGTAGTGCACCTGGTAGCTCAGGTTTTTCCCTGCCGTTATCCCAATTCTTTTAGTCAGCACTTCTATGCCTTCTTCATATTTGACGTAATCCAGCACCCGGTACCAGCCCCAGCGCCTTTCTTCGTACATGGGCCTCTGCTCGATTTTTGCGGCGTAATCCTTTACCCGGGGGCTGGACTTCTTGTCGCAGATCAGGATTCCGTCAGGGCTCGCCGCCACTACCAAATCCCGAACGCCCAGGACCGTAACCGGGATGTCCAGTTCGTTCACCAGATGGGTGTTGCGGCAGTCCTCGCTGATGAACCCCTTGCCCAAAAGCGGGGATGCCATTTCTTCCGTCAAGGTGTTCCAGGTGCCAAGGTCCTTCCAGGCGCCTTCATATTTCTTCACCACGATGCGCCTGGCCTTTTCCACCACTTGATAGTCAAAGCTGATTTTAGGCAAATCGCCGTAGCGGGCCAGAAGCTCCTCATACCCCAGGGGCAGTCCCATCTCCCTTAGGAGCGAGATGATATATTCCAGTTTGAAGGCAAATACGCCGCAATTCCAAAGCGCGCCGTCCGCGATGAGTTTTTCCGCCAGCTCCTCGTTGGGCTTTTCCCGGAAGTGGCTCACCTTCATAACCTCTTCCCCAGCTTCGTCAGGAAAGGGGACGATATAGCCGTACTTCACGGAAGGGAAGGCGGGAGTTACCCCTAAGAGGGCCAGCTCGGCCTCCCTCGCCTCCAAGACATCCCCCAGCTTTTTCACGGCCGTAAAAAAATCGCCTTCCACGTAAGGGTCTACAGGCAAAACCACAACGGTTTCATCCGGTTGGGCCTGTTTGACCGTATAGAGGTAAGAGGCTGCCAGCGCGATGGCCGGGAAGGTGTCCCGCCGTTCCGGTTCCACTATCACCGGCGCTTCTTCTCCGATTTGGCTCTTGATTAAGTCCAGCTGGGCTTTACCGGTTGCGATTACCGCAGACCCGTTTAAACCCGCCCCTTCCAGCTGGCGCCATACCCTCTGGACCATGGATTCGGGCTCGCCCTTCTCATTGGCCAACAGCTTGAGAAACTGTTTGGAACGGGCGTCGTTGGAGAGGGGCCAGAGGCGTTTGCCTGAGCCTCCGGAAAGCAGAACAAGATTCATTTTAGCCTCCTGTTAAGCTAAATTTCATCCAGCCGTGAAACTCCCGCTTCTACAAGCGGGAGTGGTTCCCCGGAAGACCCAATAGCGGCTGAGCCCGAAGTTGATCAATGTGGTTGGAACCAGGGTCGCCAATTGGCCGTAGGCCGCCGGGAAGTGCAGCATGCCCACAATGAAGTGCAAAAACCCTTCCCCCAGGGCCATAACCGCTAAATTAGCCGCGGTAAATTTCAACACCATGCCCCAACTCACCTGTTTCACCGCGAATGTCCACTTCGAATTGAGCAGTAATGATGTGGCCATGCCCAAAAGATAAGAAAGGGCGTAGCTCAGGCCTATCAGTACACCGAGCCGGACCAAGAGATAATAGCTTACAAAACTTACACCGGAATTGATCCCGCCGGTGACGCAAAACCGGATAAACTGAGAGATTCGACTTCCCTTAGCCACGGCGCAGCTCCCTCTCGCCGCCAGGCTTGTCCACTTGTCCGGCTTCGTCAAAACCGATTCTCTCCTGCAGCAAGTAGAGCGGACGTCCCCTCACTTCATTATAGATGCGTCCCAGGTATTCACCCATAATTCCGAGGATTACCAGTTGGACCCCGCCCAGAAAGAGCACTACCACCATCATCGATGACCAGCCCTGCACTGTAACCCCGAACAGTTTGACTAAAATGCTGGCCATAATGCCGACAAAGCCAATCAGGGCGGCATACATGCCCAATACACTGGCCAGCTGCAGCGGCTTGAAGGAAAAGGCGGTAATCCCGTCCAGGGCGAACCTGACCATTTTCTTTAACGGGTACTTGGTTTCCCCCGCAAACCTTTCCAGTCTTTCATATTCAATCCCCACCTGCTTGAACCCGACCCAGGCCACCAGGCCGCGCACAAAGCGGTGCCGTTCCGGCATGGCATTGAGGCTCTCCACCACTCGCCTGCTCATGAGGCGAAAATCACCGGTGTCGAGCGGGATGTCAATATCAATCAGGCTCTGTAATATGCGGTAAAAGGCTCGGGCCGTGATCTTTTTAAACCATGTTTCTCCTGCCCGGCTCCTGCGCACGGCGTAAACCACATCGCAGCCTTCCTGCCACTTCTTCACAAACTCGGCAATCAGTTCGGGCGGGTCCTGCAGGTCGGCGTCGATCAGGACCACGGCATCTCCATCGGCATGCTGGATTCCGGCGGTAACGGCCACCTGGTGTCCGAAGTTGCGGGAAAAGCCCAGGACCCGCACATGGCTGTCCCCTGCGGCCAAACCCTGCAGTATCTCCGCGGTCCGGTCCCGGGAACCGTCATTGACGTAGATTATTTCGTAATCAAGCTCCAGGGCTGCCAGGACTGCACTCAGGCGCCGGTGCGTTTCACTGATGACCGCTTCTTCGTTATAGGCCGGTACGACCACTGAAACCTTTTGTTTCAGGGCTGAACACCTCCCCCGACTTATCTCTCCTTTTTCACTCTATCTATCTATATCTATGCGCTTGTCCAATGTGCCGGGCGCCGCATTTCAGGCTCCCAGTTCAGGCTTCCATGCCCTTTTCAGATACTTCTTACCAACTCTTTCAGGTAATCCTCTACCGATTCCCTCAGTTCTTCCCGGCGCAAGGCGTATTCGATGGTTGCCCTGATAAAGCCCAGTTTATCCCCCACGTCATAACGCTTGCCGCTAAACTCGCAGGCATAGACATTGCCCTGTCCGGCCAGGACCCTGAGTGCATCGGTCAGCTGAATCTCACCGTTTCTTCCTGCCGGCAGGGTTTCAAGTACCTCGAAGACCTCTGGTTCGATTATATAACGGCCTAAAATTGCCAGCCTGGAGGGAGCCTCACCCACTGGGGGCTTTTCCACCAGGTCCAGCGCCCGGAAAACATTCCCGGCCACCGGCTCGGGGGCAACTATGCCATACTTGTTCACAGCTTCCGGCGCCACTTCCTGTACCCCTACCACGGTTCCCGGATGGCCCTCGTAACACTCTATCAACTGTTTCAGCACAGGCACTTCAGCATCGATGATATCGTCTCCCAGCAATACGGCAAAGGGCTCGTTCCCAATGAATTTCCTGGCGCAGTAAACGGCATGCCCGAGCCCCCTGGCCTCTTTCTGCCTTACATAATGGATGTCGACCAGATTGGCGATATCCTGCACCAGGTCCAGCAAATCGTGTTTGTTGTTTTCCTCCAGGAACACCTCAAGTTCCACGGAACGGTCAAAGTGGTCTTCTATGGCCCGCTTGTTTCTGCCGGTAACGATGATGATGTCCTCAATTCCAGCCGCGACAGCTTCTTCCACCACATACTGGATGGTTGGCTTATCTACAATCGGCAGCATCTCTTTCGGCTGAGCTTTGGTGGCAGGCAGGAAGCGGGTCCCCAAGCCCGCCGCAGGGATGATGGCTTTACGGATCTTCTTGACTGGCATTTTAACTCACACCTCTCAGTTAGCGTTGGCTCATCTCTTCTAAATGTTATGCAGGTTGGCGCGGTGGTACTGCTACGGAAAAATCTTCCCTTTCCAGGCTGAGGTTAGGGTTATAAAAGGTGTCGTTCGTGAGCATCTCTCCCCAGCGTTCCCGCATCAGGCTCACCTCCCGCTGCAGCCGCTCCAGTTCCTCCCCTGTATGGCCCTGACCGCGGCTCTGGGATTCGAAATGGTACAGTTGCGCCTGGGGTACCACCACATTGTACAAACCCTTCTTAATTAGTTTAAGGCAAAAATCCACATCGTTAAAGTCTACCTGAAGAGCTTCATCAAGCCCGCCCACGGCAGTGTACACTTCTTTCCTGACCATGAGGCAGGCCCCCGTGACCGCGGCATAATTGGCGGCAATCAGCAGGCGGCCGAAGTAGCCCGGCTGGTTCCGGTAAAACCCTTTGTGGCCATGTCCGGCAACTCCGCAGAGCCCAAGCGTCACCCCGGCATGCTGGATGCTGTCATCCGGGTAATAAAGCACGGCTCCCACTGCTCCTATACCAGGCCTTTGAGCCTGCCCTGCCATTTCCTCCAGCCAGCCTGAGCTGATTACTTCCATATCATTGTTCAGGAGGAGGATTAATTCCCCTTTGGCGCTTGCGGCCGCTGCGTTGTTAATCCTGGCATAGTTAAAGGGAATGTCCATAGGGATTACCCTGAACCGCTCCGGTTCCTTCTCTTGCCAGAATGCCAGGAGTTCCTTGGTTTTTTGCTCTGCGCTGCCGTTGTCCGCCACGACAACTTCAAAGCGCCGGTACCTCGTCTTGTCAAAGACCGAGTTAAGGCACCGTGCCAGAAGCTCAGGTTTGTCCCGGGTGGGAATGATGATGGAGATGAGCGGTTCTCCCCGCACCGGATAGCTCACCAGGTACTGGCCGGGAAACCCGCTCAAGGCTGTCACTCTCCCCTGTTCCCCCCGCCTGTCCAAAGCTTCCTGGATTCCTTTTTCTCCTGCTGTATAGGCGTAACTTTTTGACTCGGAATTACCGGCGGTTGACTGGGGAATAGTGCGCCAATGGTACAGGACCTTGGGTATGTGGTATATTTTACCCGTCTTTTCGGTCAGCCGCAACACCAGGTCATAATCCTGGCTGCCCTCCAGTCCCAGCCGGAACCCGCCTATCTGCCGCACCAATTCCGTACGGTAAACCCCCAGGTGGCAGGTATACATCTGGGAAAGGAAAGTGTCGGGCGACCAGTCCGGTTTGAAGAAAGGGGAGTTCCTTTCCCCGTCCTCACTGATCTTGTCTTCATCGCTGTAGATCATGTCGGCATCCGGGCATTTGTTTAGGAGCAGGGCATTTTCATACAGAGCGTCCGGGGTCAGTTCGTCATCGTTGTCCAACAGGGCGATGAATTCCCCGCCGGCCAGTTCCAGGGCTGAATTGGACGCTGCGGAAATGTGCCCGTTTTTCTCCCTGTAAATCACCTTTATCCTGCTGTCTTTACGCCGGTATTCCTCCAACACGCGCCTCACAGCGGGGTCAGTGGACTTGTCGTCGGCAATGCACAGTTCCCAGTAAGGATAGAGCTGGGCCAACACCGATTCGATGCATCTGCGCAGCCATTTTTCCGCTACGTTGTAAACCGGAACCACGACCGAAAAGGTGGGTTTGTAGTTTAAGCTCTCAATCCTGGACTTGATCGCTGCCTTGTCTTCTTCTGAGAGGCTGGTGTACTTGATCCAGAGTTCGTAGCTGTCCGGCGGACAGATGCGGCGTTTTGACCACAGCCAGATGCCCCTTGCGCCCTGTCGTTCCAGGCTGTCCCTGACCTCCCGGGCCAGGAGGCCCAGCGACCTTGAGGAGACGCCCTCCTCCCGGAAAAATAACCCAAGGGCCCGCCTGATCATTCCGAACCTGCTGATCCCCCTCAGCCTGAGCCCGGACAGGACAAACTTTCCGGCTGTCTCTCCCGGGTCAAGCCTCACCCCTTTGAGCTCAACCCCCAGGGGGATCACAGTGCTGTAAACCTTCCGCTCCCCGCTGCTCACCACTCCCAGATCGATGCTTTGCAGATCATTGAAACCCCGTCCCCGGTCCAGGTAAAGCCTCAGACGCAAGGGGTAATCCGCCGCAGCCGACCAAGAGACTTCCGTCCAACCCTCGGGCCACTTGCCCCGCACCAGGAACTGCGGTTCTTTTCCCGCAGCTTCCCATTCCTCTGGCGTCTTCAGACTCCTGATCCTGGCCAGGGGGATGAGCTCCTGGGCTTGCCACGAGCCGGTCATGCCGGCAAAAAGTTTTGTCAAGAATCTCTTACTACCGGACAATTCTGTTTCACAGTCCCTTCTTCATCCACCTTTAGCGCTGCTTGGTCGCCCAGTCGAAGCCGATGTTCGGGTCATCCCAGGCAAGGCGCTTCTCGTCCGGGTTCTTCGGGTCATAGGACATGGTGGTGAAATAGACTATTACCACAGGGCTCTGGCCCAAGACCCGGTAGCCGTGGGCCACCCCTTTGGGGATGACGAGCAGCATGGGATTGGTTTCTCCCATGTAAAACACATTGGTTTCCCCTTTGGTCGGAGAACCCTCCCTGAGATCATGCAGCACCACCTGGGCATTGCCCGCAGGGAAAAACCACAGGTCGTCCTGGAGTTCATGATAGTGAAAGGCTTTTATCACCCCTGGGTAGGACATGGACATGGATGCCTGGCCGAAGCGGGAAAGGAGAGCCTCATCATCCCGCAGGATTTCCATAAAAAAGCCCCTGTCGTCACAGTGCCGCACCAGTTTCTTGGTTACTACACCCTCGATTAAGGCCATTGTTCACACCCCTATCTCTTGCCGTACATCTTTTCATAATATTCCCTGTATTGGCCCGACTTTATCTTACCCCACCATTCCGGGTGAGCGCAGTACCAGTCAACGGTTGCGGCGATGCCGTCTTCAAAGCTGTACTTGGGCTGCCAGCCCAGTTCGGCTCTGATTTTGCCTGAGTCAATGGCATAACGCCGGTCATGGCCCGGCCTGTCCTTGACATAGGTGATCAAGGCTTCCGTCTTGTCCAGGAGCTGCAGGATCCGCTTTACGATCTGGATATTGCTGCGTTCGTTGTTCCCGCCCACATTATACACCTGACCGCTTTCTCCCTTGCTGAAGGCGAGAGCGATGGCCGAACAGTGATCCTCCACGTGCAGCCAGTCCCGGATGTTCATACCGTCCCCGTAGACCGGCAGGGGTTTTCCCTCCAGCGCGTTGGTCACCATCAGCGGAATCAGCTTCTCCGGAAATTGAAAGCGTCCGTAGTTGTTGGAACAGCGGGTAATCACGGTGTCCATACCGAAGGTTTCATGATAAGCCCGCACCAGGAGGTCTGCCCCGGCCTTGCTGGCGGAATAAGGGCTGTTGGGGGCAATTGGGGTATCTTCCCGGAAATAGCCCGTAGGGCCCAGGCTGCCGTAAACCTCGTCAGTGGACACCTGCAGGAAACGCCTGACCCCGTATTTTTTGGCCGCCTCCAGCAGGATCTGGGCGCCTTTGACATTGGTCTCCACAAAGATCCCCGGGTCCTCGATACTCCGGTCCACATGGGATTCGGCGGCAAAGTTGATTATCCCGTCCAACCCTTCCCGGGCCAGGCTTTCCACCAGGGCTGGGTCGGTGATACTCCCTTTGATGAAGCGGTAGTTAGGGTGGTTTTCCACCGGCTGCAGGTTTTCCAGGTTGCCGGCGTAGGTAAGTGTATCCAGGTTCCACACTTGGTACTCTGGGTAGTGTTCCAGCATATAAAGCACAAAGTTGCTGCCAATAAAGCCC
>JAJZPO010000058.1 GCA_021811155.1 Bacillota bacterium
AGGTGATCCACAGGCCGGCTTGGTATGTAATTCTAGTAGATGAATACCTGAGGCGGAAGATTCATTGTCTATGCCTTTAACCAATGGCTAATTCAGCCCGGATATCGGGATGGGTGCCGAATGTGGGTTTTAATACTTTATTTGACGAAAACGCATCGAGCCATCTGGCGATTGGCAAGGCCTATCCAGTGTGCCTCAAGCAGGGCGAAAACCTGCCGCCAGAGGAACTGTTGAAGTCTGGGGTAAATGATTCTCTCATCCATGAAGATTTCATGATTGGGACCAAGGACCTCGAAATCACCGGGGTTACCGCCTCCGGAACCGAAATACCGGTGTTCAGGCACGGTAACTTTGCAATTTAACTGGCAAGACTAATAGAAACGAGTGTCAAAAGCAGAAGGAAGTCCAGGGGAACTGTAGAATATCAGTTACTATTCACGAGTCAGACTCCCATTCCCGTTCTGGCACTACAGATAAACAAGCTGGTAAGCTCTAGGGTGAATTTTAGTTTCTGCTGAATGGAGCAGAAACTAAAATTCGACCCGAGCAGACCCAAAAGCCTAGTGTCATCCTGGAGTATTCTGACTGCTGAACGAAAGGTTGGTAGCGATGGAAACGTCAAACTTCCTGAAAAACATTATCGCAGAGGATATAAAGTCTGGTAAGGCTGCAGAAATCGTCACCCGTTTTCCACCGGAACCCAACGGCTACTTACATATTGGCCACGCCAAATCCATCTGCCTCAATTTTGATTTGGCGGACGAGTTCAAGGGCAGGACAAACCTGCGGTTTGACGACACCAATCCGGTGAAAGAAGATACGGAATACGTAGAGTCGATTAAAGAGGATGTAAAGTGGCTGGGCTATGAATGGGACGGCCTGTACTTTGCCTCCGATTATTTTGACGAGATGTTCAACCGGGCGGTACTGCTCATCAAAAGGGGCAAAGCCTATGTCTGCGACCTGTCGGCGGAAGAGATCAGGCAGACTCGCGGCACACTGACCCAGCCGGGCACAGAAAGCCCCTGCCGCAGCAGAAGCGTTGATGAAAACCTTGATTTGTTTGAGCGCATGCGCCAGGGCGAATTCAAAGATGGAGAGAAAGTACTAAGAGCCAAAATCGACATGGCTTCAGCCAATATCAACCTGCGGGACCCGGTGCTCTACCGCATTGCCCATGCCTCCCACCACAATACGGGGGACAAATGGTGCATTTATCCCATGTACGACTTTGCCCATCCCCTGGAAGATGCCATCGAAGGTGTAACACATTCCATCTGCACCCTGGAGTTTGAAGACCACCGTCCCCTTTATGACTGGGTGGTGCGCGAGTGCGAGATGGAGCAAGTACCCCGCCAGTACGAATTTGCCAGGTTAAACCTGACCAATACGGTGATGAGCAAGCGTAAGTTGAAACAGTTGGTCGATGAAAAGTACGTGGACGGGTGGGACGACCCTCGCATGCCAACTATTTCAGGCTTAAGGAGAAGGGGCTATACCCCCGAATCCATGCGCAATTTCGCGCGGGAGATCGGTGTGGCCAAAAGCGACAGCGTGGTGGACGTGAAGATGCTGGAGCACTTCATCCGCGAGGACTTGAAGCTGAAAGCGCCAAGGACTATGGCAGTGCTGCGGCCCTTAAAGGTGGTTATCACCAACTATCCGGACGGACAGGTGGAAATGCTGGATGCTGAAATCAACCCGGAAAACCCGGAGATGGGGACGAGACAGATTCCTTTCTCCCGTGAGATCTATATCGAACAGGACGATTTCATGGACCCCCCCCCCAGCAAATACTACAGACTGTTCCCGGGAAATGAAGTCAGGCTTAAGCACGCCTATTTTATCAAGTGCCACGAAGTGATCAAAGACGCTAACGGCAGCATAGTGGAACTGCGGTGTGCCTATGACCCGGAAACCAAGAGCGGAACAGGCTTCACCGGGCGTAAAGTGAAAGGGACAATCCACTGGGTGGATGCCGGCCAAGCGGTTCCGGCCGAATTCAGGCTGTACGAATCCCTCATCCTTGACGAACCGGGCGCTGAGGAAAAGTCATTTCTGGATTTGGTTAATCCGGACTCACTCCAGCTTGTCCGCGGCTTCGTTGAGCCAAATATGCAGGCGGCCGGGCCCTATGACAAGTTTCAGTTTTTCCGGCACGGTTATTTCAATGTTGACCCCAAGCATACGCGCAAGGACCACCTGGTGTTTAACCGCATAGTGTCCCTGAAAAGCTCATTTGAGGTACAAAAGTAGGTCTTGTTCTGATAACGTAAACCGCTGCGCCCGTGCTTGCAGCGGTTTTTTGCTTGTCTTTCCACATAAATCCTTTTCGCCTAAGCCAAACTAAACCGAACACTATTTTCAGGTTAAGGAGGAAGGGATTGTGGAACGGCGCAAGATTTTTATCTTAACTTCCGTGACTCTGGCCCTGGCCCTGCTTTTCTCGACCACTCTCCAGGCGGCGCTGGGTGACAGGGTCTTGTCCAGGGGAGCCCGGGGGTCAGATGTCAAAGAAATGCAGGTTAAGCTAAAACAATTGGGTTATAACTCAGTTGGGCCTATTGACGGCATATTCGGCCGTCTGACGGAAGGTGCGGTACGGGCCTTTCAGAGCGGCCGCGGCCTGCGGGTTGACGGTGTTGCCGGGCCGGAAACCATAAGGCTGCTGAAAAGGCTTACCGGCGGGGGCACAAACCCCGGAGGTAAAGCCGTAAGCTCGAACAGCGCCGACGTAAACCTTTTGGCTCACGTGGTCAACGGAGAGGCCAGGGGGGAACCCTTTGAGGGGCAGGTTGCTGTAGCGGCTGTGGTCTTGAACCGTCTCAAGGATTCACGCTTTCCCAAGACTGTTGCCGGGATAATCTATCAGCCTGGAGCGTTTTCATCGGTCAGCGACGGCCAGTTTAACCTGCCGCCTGATGCCAGCAGTATCAAGGCTGCCCGGGACGCCATTAACGGATCGGACCCTTCCCACGGAGCCCTTTATTTCTTTGCCCCGTCTAAGACCTCCAACAGGTTTATCTGGTCCCGGCCGCAGCTCACCCGGATAGGAAACCATATTTTCACCCTGTAGGGAGAAGGAGGGTACCAGTGCGCAAACGTAGTTTTTTGCTGGCGGGTCTGGGCCTGGCCTTAGCCCTGGCTCTGGTCTGGGGCTTCAACCAGTACACGCTGGCCCGCACCCTTGGTTTGCAGCAGCAAAACCAATACCGCCAGGCTTACAGTGACATGGTAGGTCATGTGGACAACATGGAAAACTTTCTTGCCAAAGCCCGGGGAAGCAATTCCGGCAACAACAATCTTATCAATTTTACCGGGGCCTGGCAGGAGTCCAACGCAGCCCTGAATGATTTGAGCAATTTGCCTGTGGACAACCCGGGGTCAAGCCATATCGCCCAGTTTCTCAACCAGGCCGGGGATTTTTCCTACACTCTGGCCCAGAGAATGGCCGGGGGCGGCTCAATCAAGCCGGAGGAGCAGAAGGTTCTGGCAAATATCCAGGAAACAGCCCGCAAAACAGGCCAGGATCTGCAGCAATTGATGAACCGCGCGGACTATGAAGAACTGGGCTGGACACCCAAGCCCACTGGCTGGTGGTTCCGGGGCAGGGCTGAGGCTGATACTACCGATGCCACTAATCCTGCCTCGGTGTCCCAGGGTCTGCAGCTGCTGGACGCTCAGCTGCAAAAACTGCCTCCGCTTGAATACGAGGGCAAATTCGCCTCCAAGGTCACCCAGGAGCCCAAGGGGCTGCCCGGAGGCGAAGTGAGCAAGGAACAGGCTGCTGCCAACCTGAATAAGTTCTTTGCCCAGGCCGGTTTAAGCTTTAATCCTCAGTATGCAGGCGCCGCCCAGGGTACAATACCTACGTACCGCTTTAATCTGAACGGTGACGCAAACACGACGGCAGAGGCCAGCAAACGCGGCGGGGTGCCGGTTATCTATCATAACGGACGTTCCATAGGGGAACGTGTGCTCACGCCTGAGCAAGCCAAAACCAAGGCGCTCAGCTTGCTGCGGGCTGTGGGCTACCCCTCCATGGTTCTGACCTCCCAGGAAGACCATGGGGCTTATCTTGACCTGGCCTACGTGGCGCTTGAGGACGGGGTCAGGATCTACCCTGACAAAGTTAGCGTGAGCATAGCTATGGACAACGGTCAAATGCTTGGCTACAACGCCCAGCCGTATCTGATGTTCCACCGGCAGAGGTCCATCGGCAAAACAAAACTTACCGTGGCCCAGGCCAGGCGCTATCTGAAGCCGAATTTCAAAGTGACCGATACCGCTCTGGTGCTGTTGGCCAAGGATAACTACGCTGAAGTTCTCTGCTATGAGTTCCGGGGAAATATGGATTCTGAGCAGTACCTGGTTTACATCAACGTATCGTCCGGTTACGAAGAACAAATCTATCGCGTGGTCAAGACCCCGGTAGGAGAATACCTCAAGTAAACTCGTTTAGCTTCCGCATTTGTCCCCGCAAAATCCCTGAGCAGATGGCTCGGGTTTTGCGGGGACCCATATCTTCCGGCTTGTTGTGCAAATCCCGGTGCGGGAGGTTTCTAACCAGGTTTGTCCGGACTACTTTTTTTTTACGCAGAAAGGAATTTTTTGACTTGCGCAGAATCTAATATATGTAGGAGGGATTTCCTATGAAGTCTTTACCTCTCATTTTCTATAATAGATTTACGGAGTTGTCCGCTGTTTGTGATGCCTTGGTGCTTGCCGCCCGTTTTGTGCGGTGAAAACCAAGGCTTTTGTGTCCTTATTAAAAGAAAAGGTGGAGTGCCAAATGAAAAAGGATGTCTTGGTTCAGGTCAAAGGCACCCAGGTAAATGACCTGGGAGAGGCAGATACGATTGAGCTGATTACTGTGGGAACATTCTTTATCCGTCCAGGCTCCTATTATATTGTCTACAATGAGTCCGCCATCTCCGGCATGGAAGGAACGACTACTGCGCTCAAGATTGAGCCGACCCGCGTTACCCTGAACCGGATGGGACAGGCCGAGCTGAAGCAGACCTTTGAAAAGGGCGTTTGGAATGAAGGATGTTATGTGACTCCTTACGGCAGCATGATGGTGGGGGTTATCCCCTCCAAGGTGGAGGTTGACTTGACAGACGTGGGGGGAAGTATTAACCTAGAGTATGAACTTCAGGTGGGAAGGGAAAAAATTAGCGACAACATGCTGTCCATCACCGTCAAGGAGGACTAGTCCCCTGTGAGCATCTACGAGCAGCTTAAACAGAGAATTACTGCCAATTTGATTACGGCGGCCGGCTCAGCCAGGCAGGCCGGAGAGTTAAGTTTCAGCGAACTGCCAAATGTTGTGCTGGAAGCGCCCCGGGAAAAGGCCCATGGCGATCTGGCCGCAAACCTGGCCATGCTGCTGGCGCGTCAGGCAAAAATGCCTCCCCGCCTGGTAGCGGAAAAATTGGTGGGAAAGTTCGAGACTGAAGGAACCTGGGTCAAGGAAATTGAAATTGCGGGCCCGGGCTTTATCAATTTTCGCCTGGATCCGGCCTGGTTGGCGCAGGTGGTGCCTGAGGCGCTCGAACAGGGCGCTTTGTATGGGTCCTCAGCTTCGGGCCGGGGGCAGAAAGTCCAGGTCGAGTTTGTCAGTGCCAATCCCACAGGCCTTTTACACATGGGTAACGCCAGAGGCGCGGCGCTGGGCGATTCCCTGGCCAGCTTGCTTGCCTTTGCCGGGTATGAGGTTAGCCGGGAATTCTATATTAATGATGCCGGAAACCAGATTGAGAATTTTGCCAAGTCACTGGAGGCCCGGTATCTGCAGCAGTTAGGTTTTGATGTCCCTTTTCCGGAGGAAGGCTACCACGGGCTGGATTTGGTAGAAACGGTAAAAAAGCTGGTTGGCCAGGTCGGGGACAAATACGTGAATATCGCGCCGGAATTACGGCGCGAGCTGCTGGTCAAGTATGCGCTGCAGGAGAAGTTGTCGGATATCCGGCAAGGGCTGCAGGATTTTGGCGTGGAATACGATGTCTGGTTCAGCGAACAGACCCTGCACGACGATGGCAGCATTCAGCAGG
The DNA here is from genome assembly GCA_021811155.1 of Bacillota bacterium. Lineage (GTDB taxonomy): Bacteria > Bacillota > Desulfitobacteriia > Desulfitobacteriales > JAJXUE01 > JAJZPO01. The sequence goes on from JAJZPO010000058.1 coordinate 6,054, forward strand.
TTCTGCAAGAGCTAAAAGACAAAGGATATATTTATGAAAAGGAAGGCGCCCTCTGGCTGCGCAGCACAGACTTCGGTGATGAAAAGGACGAAGTTGTGGTGCGGAGTAATGGGGTACCCACCTATTTCGCCGCTGATATTGCCTACCACAAGAACAAATTTCAGCGGGGCTTTGACAAGGTGATAAATATTTGGGGTGCAGACCACCATGGCCACGTGGCCCGGATGAAGGGAGCTATGAAAGCCCTGGGATATGACCCGGACAATCTGCAGATATTGCTGATGCAGTTGGTGCGCCTGATTCAGCAGGGGGAGATTGTCCGGATGTCCAAACGTTCCGGGCAATATATCACCCTGAAAGAACTGATAGATGAAGTGGGCAAGGACGCAGCACGATTTTTCTTCGTTTTGAGGGACCCGGACAGCACAGTGGAATTTGATCTGGACCTGGCCAAGTCTGAATCAGCGGAAAACCCCGTGTATTATGTTCAATACGCTCATGCGCGGCTGTGCAGCATCCTGCGCAAGGCTGATGAAGCCGGGGACGCGGACGCGTGCAGCAAGCTGCGCCGCAGCTCCGATTACTCCCTGCTATTGAACTCACCCTCCGAAAGAGAGCTTCTGCACAAGCTGGGGGAGTTTCCCTCAGAAGTGGAAACTGCGGCGCAGCTGCTGGAACCGCACCGGATTGCCCGGTTTGCTTTGGATTTGGCATCCCTGTTCCACACCTTTTATAACGACCAGAGGGTCTTGGCTGATGACCTGGCCCTGCGGGCGGCACGGCTTGACCTTATCGAAGCCACAAAAATCACTCTGGGCAATATTTTGGCGATTCTTGGCGTAAGCGCACCGGAACGAATGTAGTCGCTATGGAGTAACGAGTCAGGGGTCAGAATTCAGTAGTCAGGAGTCAGTAGTCAGAATAATTCAGGCAGGAAAACGGAGCCGTTTCTGTTGTCCCGGAGGACAACCGGGACGGCTCTTTTGCCTTAACAGGTCTTGCAATCTCGGCGAGTCAAGCTTAGCATTCTGACTTCTGACTCCTGACTCCTGAATTCTGAATTCTGACCCATGACTCCTGCTTATGAGTCGTGGTACTTTTACCCTGCCGAATTGAATAAAATGAAAACGTGTTTAAATAATTGTGCCTGGGAGGGAGTACTTCCAGAAAGGGAAAATATTTCTAAATCCAGCAGGAAAAAGTTGTTACCCGGTCGAATATAAACATACTCTAACACTGGAAAGGGGAGTGAGGTTTTGTCCCAAAATATTTCGACCCCCTTGGATGAAAAGATGTCTGAAGTGGATTTAGCATTCCATATTCTGAAGGAAAACGCTCAACCCATGTATTACCGTACCTTGATTGAGGAAGTTTTCCGGATTAAGCCTTACTCGGGCGATGAAGTCCTTGCCATTGCCTCTGTCCATACCCAAATCAATCTTGATACACGCTTTATTTATTTGGGCCAGGGACAATGGGGGTTGAAAGCCTGGGTTCCGGCCAAGTCCCACAAGAAAATCCCCAGCATTACCCTGCTCAACCGCAGCATAGTCTATGATGACCAGGGAAAAGAAGCTGATAATGCGGAAAACAGAGAGTACGGTTTCTATCTGGAAGAGGAAGAGCAGGAAAATCAGGATAACTGGGAAGAATAGTCCCTCTTGACACACTGTAATAAAAAGGTATAAAATTAAACAGTGAATTTATATGCGCGGCTAGTGTTTTAGACTAGCTTTTTTTGTGTTTGTTTTTCGTACTGTCGTAAATTGGTAAATACTATCTATAAACTTACCAACTCATGTTTAGAGGAGGAAGCCTAATGACCAAGTTTGTGTTCGTAACCGGGGGTGTTGTATCATCCCTGGGAAAGGGAATTACCGCAGCATCACTGGGACGCCTGTTGAAAAACAGGGGACTAAAGGTGGCGATTCAAAAGTTTGATCCTTACATAAACATTGACCCGGGCACTATGAGCCCTTATCAGCACGGTGAAGTGTTTGTAACCGACGACGGAGCTGAAACAGACCTGGACCTGGGACACTATGAAAGGTTTGTGGACATCAACCTTTCGCAAAACAGCAACGTGACCACCGGCAAGATTTACTGGTCGGTTATTTCCAAGGAGCGCAAAGGGGATTATCTGGGCGGTACGGTGCAGGTTATTCCACACATCACCAATGAGATAAAAGAGAGAATATACCGGGTTGCCAGGGAATCCCACCCTGACGTGGTTATTACGGAAATCGGGGGCACCGTGGGTGACATCGAATCCCTGCCTTTTTTGGAGGCAATCCGCCAGCTGAAAAATGATATCGGCCGGGAACATGTCATGTATATCCATGTTACTCTTGTGCCCTACATTGCCGCTTCTGGCGAGCAGAAGAGCAAGCCTACCCAGCACAGCGTCAAGGAACTGAGAAGCATAGGCATTCAACCCAACCTGATTGTCTGCCGCTCGGAGAAGCCCATTTCGAATGACATGAAAGAAAAGATTGCCTTATTCTGTGACACAGACAAAGATGCAGTAATCCAGGCTATTGACGCGCCGACCATCTATCAGGTACCTATTATGCTCCAGCAGGAAGGCTTGGATGAGATTGTCCTGAAGCGCCTCGGCCTGACCGCTCCAGAAGGAGATATGAGCGGATGGCAGGAGATGGTGGACAGGATCCTCAAGCCAGAAACCTCCTGCACTGTGGCTATTGTAGGCAAATATGTGGAACTTCCCGACGCATACCTAAGTGTGGCTGAAGCGCTGAGGCACGCCGGAACGTATCACCGCTCGCAGGTCAACATCAAGTGGGTTAATTCAGAACAAATTGAACAGGAAGGGCCGGATGGTTTGCTCGCAGGCGTTGACGGAATCCTGGTGCCGGGAGGGTTTGGCAACCGCGGGATTGAAGGCAAGATCGCTGCCATCACTTTTGCCCGGGAACATAAGGTTCCTTTCCTGGGAATCTGTCTGGGGATGCAGTGCGCTGTGATTGAATACGCCAGGAATGTCTGCGGTTTTGCGGGGGCCAACAGCACCGAATTTGACCCTGAAAGCCCTTATCCAGTGATAGACCTTCTGCCGGAACAAAAGGATGTGGCCGATAAAGGCGGGACCATGCGCCTGGGCATTTCCCCGGCAAAACTGGTTGAGGAATCTCATGCCTTTGCTGCTTATCGGGATGAAATAATTTACGAACGGCACCGTCACCGTTATGAGGTCAACAACCAGTTCCGGGAGCAGCTCGAAGCTGCAGGTCTAAGATTTTCCGGTACATCCCCGGACGGAAGGCTGGTGGAAATAACCGAGATGGTGGAGCATCCCTGGTTTGTGGCCTCTCAGTTTCACCCCGAATTCAAATCCCGGCCCAACCGTCCCCATCCTCTCTTCCGGGAATTCATCTCAGCCGTGATGCACGAGAAAAGTTAAATGATATGTATGGAATTTTTAAGTAATTTTGGAAAATAAGGAGGAATTTTCGACTTTATCCCGAAATACATATATCGAAGTCCGAAGTCCGAAATCCGAAGTCCGATTACATGCAAACCGTTCAAGAACTTTAACCCTATGCATGTCCGTGAAAGTTGCGCTTTCAGCGGATTCCGGACCTCTGACCTCGGACCTCGTATCTAGGTGGTCCATTGTGGGGAGGGAAACTCATGACAGCAAAAATCCTGGTTGTGGATGATCAAATGGGTGTGCGGCGCCTGTTGTTTGAGGCTTTTAAAGAGGAAGGTTACGATGTAGACATGGCGGCCAGCGGGCATGAAGCTATCACTAAGGTGATGGAGTCCATACCCGGGTTGATATTAATGGACATGAAAATGCCGGGCATGAACGGACTGGAAGCGCTTAAAGAAATAAAGAAAATAGACCAGGCTATTGCTGTTATCATGATGACTGCCTATGGAGAACTGGAAATTGTGACCCAGGCGATGAAACTTGGGGTCAAGGAGTATATCACCAAGCCCTTCGACCTAAATGAGCTGAAACTGTTAGTCAGACAGACGTTAACCGAGATCGAGGCTTGTTAAGCTATTGTTAATGTATTGCTTTCTAAAGAAAGGCCGTTTTGGCGAGGTCAAAACGGTCTTAAATATTTTCACCTGCCGCTTTTGCAGGAATTCATAGCGGCAGGGAGAAATATTTATGCTTATTAAGAGGTCTGGTTCCGGCAACACTAAACCGGGTGACCAGAAATTTGTTAGGAGGTAACTTACATGCCCTTGGTAACTGTTGCTGAACTGCTGAAAAAAGCTGAGGCGGGAGGTTATGCAGTAGGCGCTTTTAACTGCAACAATATGGAAATAGTTCAGGCTATTGTGGCGGCAGCCGAGGCTGAGCAGGCCCCGGTGATTATTCAGGCTAGTCAGGGAGCAATCAAGTATGCCGGTATTGAGTATATAGCAGCGCTGACCAAAATCGCCGCAGCCAAGGCAGCCGTACCTATTGCCTTGCATCTGGACCATGGCACCAGTTTTGAGCAGTGCATTCAGTGTATCCGTTCTGGCTTTACTTCCGTGATGATTGATGGCTCCAAGCATCCCCTCGAGGAAAATATAAATCTGACCAACAGGGTCTTAAGCGTTGCCAGAGCGGTAGGGGTATCCGTAGAGGCAGAACTGGGCAAAATCGGCGGTACGGAAGACGATATCACGGTAAGCGAACGGGAGGCCCTTTTTACTGACCCTGCGGAGGCGAAAAGCTTCGTGGAGGCTACCGGGGTCGATTCTCTGGCAGTTGCTATCGGCACGGCCCACGGGCGCTACAAAGGCATTCCACAACTGGACTTTGAACGCCTGCGTCAAATCCGGGCCATGGTCAATATCCCCATCGTGCTGCATGGCTCCTCTGGCGTCCCGGATGACGCTATCCGCGAAGCGGTAAGCCTGGGAGTCCGCAAAGTCAATATTGACACCAACATTCGCGAGGCATTCGTAAATTCGGCGCGAAAAGTGCTCTCCGACAAACCCAATGAAATTGACCCGCGCAATGTACTGGGACCTGCCCGGGAGGCGAGTATGCAAATCATCAGGGACAAGATCCGGGTCTTTGGCAGTTCCGGCAGGGCCTAGAGAGTTTTCTGAAGGAGTGGAGTGTTTTCTGCTCCTTTCTTGCTTAAAAACCGTAGAAGGGATGAAACCACTGTGCGTTTGTTTATTGATACAGCGAATATCGATGAGATCAGGCGGGCCAACGATCTTGGCGTGATCAGCGGCGTTACCACCAATCCTTCCCTGATAGCCAAAGAGGGCAGGGATTTTCGCCAGGTGGTGCAGGAAATCTGTGAAATTGTGGACGGCCCGATTTCGGCTGAGGTTATCAGCCTGGAGGCCCCTGGCATGGTGGAGGAAGCCAAATCCCTGGCAGCGATCCACTCCAATATTGTAATCAAAATCCCGATGCTGCCTGAGGGTCTGAAGGCTGTCAAACAGCTTAGCGCTTTGGGGATAAAGACCAATGTGACGCTGGTTTTCTCAGCTGCCCAGGCCTTGTTGGCGGCCAGAGCGGGCGCCGCTTACGTGAGTCCTTTCCTTGGCCGGCTCGACGATGTGGGCCAGGACGGCTTGGGCCTCATTCGGGAAATAGTTGCGATTTTTTCAACCCATAACTTGTCTGCCCAGATCATCGCCGCCAGCATCCGCCATCCCATCCACGTGGTTGAAGCAGCCAAAATTGGCGCTCACATCGCTACTGTGCCCTATAAAGTTATTATGCAGCTTACGGACCATCCTCTGACCACAGCAGGAGTGGAAAAGTTTCTCGCTGACTGGCGCAAGGTCCCGCATAAACAGAACTGAAAATCAGCGTTTTTTCATGCTTTTGTGGATAACGTTATGACGGAAAATAAAGTTTGAAAACCAGATTGGAGTGTGGCAGAATTAGGTCAGGGTACAGGACATTTTACTTGGGGAGGGGAATCTGTTTTGGAGAGAGAACTGGCCCTGGAGTTTGCCCGGGTTACCGAAGCAGCGGCCCTTGCTTCCGCCCGCTGGATGGGCAGGGGGAATAAGGATGCCGCTGACGGCGCTGCGGTTGAAGCCATGCGGGCTGTCTTTGATACCATCCATATTGCCGGTGTCGTAGTGATCGGAGAAGGGGAAATGGACGAGGCGCCCATGCTCTATATCGGCGAAAAGGTCGGTACCGGGGAGTCCCCCCAGCTGGATATAGCCGTTGACCCGCTGGAAGGCACCAACATAGTAGCAAAGGGGCTCACTGGAGCCATAGCGGTGCTCGCTGCCGCCAAACGCGGCTGCCTGCTGCATGCCCCGGATATGTACATGAACAAGATTGCCGTTGGCCCCAAGGCCAGAGGTTGCATCAACCTTGACGCCCCGGTGGAGCAAAACCTGCAGGAGGTGGCCAAGGCTTTAGGCAAGGGACTCAACGACCTGACTGTGGTGATTCTGGACCGGCCCCGCCACCAGGAATTGATTGACCGGGTACGGGCATGCGGGGCAAGAATTCAGCTGATCAGCGACGGCGACGTCTCCCCCGCTGTGGCCTGTGCCTTTGAAGATACCGGAGTGGACATCATGATGGGGGTTGGCGGAGCGCCGGAAGGGGTCTTAGCTGCTGCAGCGCTCAAGTGTCTTGGCGGCGAAATGCAGGGCAGGCTTTGGCCTGAAAATGATGCCGATGTGGCAAGGGCCCGGGTTTTGGGCATCAACGATATCAACCAGCTTCTGACTATGGAGGACCTGGTCAAGGGTGATGAAGTAATGTTTGCCGCTACCGGCATAACCTCCGGCAGCTTGCTGGAAGGGGTTCGGTTCACCGACCAGGGAGCATATACCCATACGGTGGTAATCCGTGGCAAGACCGGGACCGTGCGCTTCATCAAAGCCCAGCACCGCTTCGATAAAAAGCCCGCCTATGCCATGAAGGGCGCCTGTAAATAGCTTGACGCAGCAAGGGATTAAAGCTTATACTTTGGTAAGAGGACCTTCTTCGAGAGAAGAAGGTCTTTAAACGTATTACGCAGGGGGACAAATGAAATTCCGGCGGGCAATCCGTTACTACTTGTTAAGATTCTTGCGTCTCAGGGGTACTCCCTGGAAGGTTGCCCTGGGGTTTGCCTTGGGAGCTTGTATTAATTTTTACCCTACCTTCGGCATCGGCGTGGTGGTCGCCGGTTTGCTGGCCAGCGCCTTCAGAGTCAGTATTGCCGGAGCTCTCCTGGGCGACTTGATGTTCAAATCGTTCTTTCCCATTTTTTTCTATTTTAATCTGATTACAGGCTACTATATGACGGGACAGCCGCACCGCTATTTGCTGGCCACCTTGCGCAAGCTGCTGATTCTCAGCCATTTAAGGATAGTGGAATTGGAACGCTTCGGCAGAGTTTTTTTCCTCGGAGCTTTGGTTAACACCCTCATCCTGGGCAGCATCCTCACTGCCCTGGTATATGTGGTTTTTTCCCGTCACCGGCCGTACCTGGCCCGCTACGTCTATCACCTCAACAAGAAGAAAAAATACTCTTGAGGAATTCTGACTCCTGAGCCGTTCAAAATAGGTTGAATAAGCCTCTGTTGCGTTGGCAATACTAAAAGGGAATGGCCTTTTTGGCCTATTTTGCCAAACGAAGAGGTGGGTTCCTAAAATGTTAAAATTCGGCAGACTGGGATCGGTTGGGATACTGGTCGCGGTACTGCTGCTCCTGGCCCAAAGCCAGGCTGTTGGTGAGTCTCCTGTATCCTTATCCGCCAGTGAGTACATCGTCCAGGCTGGGGACAGTTTTTGGAGCATCGGACAGAGGTTTGGAGTAGACCCTGAGAATTTAGCGCAGTCAAATGAGATGGATTTGTCAGAGCCTTTGGAGGTTGGTCAAAGTCTGGAGATTCCAGAAACTACAGTGAAAACCTATCAAGTAAAGGCCGGTGAAAACCTGTGGACCATTGCGGGGCGCTATGGCATACCGGTGACGACCCTGGTTCAGGCAAACAATGTAGAGAACCCGGACCGCCTGCAGATTGGGCAGGCGCTCCTGCTGCCTTCCCGCACCGTTATCAGCCGCGGAACCGCGGTTACAAGCGCGGTATCGGGGTTTGCCTGGCCCATCACCGGACCCATCACTTCACGCTTTGGCTGGCGTAAAGGGGTATTGCACACCGGTCTGGACATTGCAGCTGATATAGGCACGGAAATCACAGCCGCCAAGGGCGGTACAGTGGTTTACGCAGGCTGGGCTAACGGCTACGGCCTGGTTCTTAAGCTGGACCATGGGGACGGATACGAAACCTTGTACGCCCATACATCAAAACTTTTGGTGAGACTGGGCGATCATGTTTACGCCGGTCAGGCAATTGCCAGAGTAGGCAGTACCGGCAACTCCACAGGTCCACACCTTCACTTTGAAGTGAGGCGCGGCGGCACAGCGGTGAATCCCATGAACTTGTTGAACAACAGTTCCATGGTTGCGGCAGGTTATTAATAATTGTTGACTTAATTTGTCAAACTGTGTTAAACTAGTTATCGTTGACTGACCTTGCAGCAAAGAAGGTGAAAGCGATGAAAGAAAAGATCCATCCTAAATATGAGCAAACTACCATCACCTGTGCTTGTGGTGAAGTTATCCCTACCGGTTCAACCAAAAAAAATATTAAGGTTGAAATTTGCTCCAAATGCCATCCCTATTTCACCGGAAAACAACGTTTTGTGGATGCCGGCGGCAGGGTCGAAAGCTTCAAGCGGAAATACGGTATGCAATAACAACGGCCTGCGGTCGTTGCTGGAGTCGGGGGCAGAGCGCAAGCTCTGTCCCTTTTCCGCTTATCATCCACTTTCTTTCTGGCGGCGATTCACGAAAATTTCTCTTCACTAAAAGAGGATACAAGTCCGGTTTAAACGAAAAGACTAAGGTGCTGTTCAGCGAGGAAATTTTTTAGCTTGAGCCGTTTTAAAAGTATGAGTTAAAATACTTCAGCAGGCCTAGACCGGGGAAAGAAGGAGAAAAGGATGAACAAACCAGTCCACTACGGAGGACAGGCCCTGATTGAAGGGGTAATGATGCGGGCCCCTCTGGAAATTGCTATTGCTGTCCGGCTGCCTGATGGCGGGATTACGGTGGAGCGTAAGGAGGTCCATCCCTGGTCAACCTATCCAGTGTTGAAATTGCCTATTATACGCGGCTTTGTCGCTTTAATCGATTCTCTGGTGATCGGGATCAAAGCCCTAACCTTCTCGGCAAATCAGGCTGCGGAAGGCGAAGGAGAAGAGATTAAGCCTCTGGAGATGTTGCTGACAGTAGTTATCGCCCTGGGACTGGGGCTTTTGCTGTTTGTAGCTCTGCCGACAGGCGCCGCCCATCTGGTCAGATCTATTGTGCCTGGAGCAGTCTTGCAGAATATACTGGAAGGGATAATCCGCATGGCTGTATTCCTGCTCTATATTGGGGGCATATCCCGCATGAAAGACATTCAGCGGGTATTTCAGTACCATGGCGCCGAACACAAAACTATTTGGGCTTATGAGGAAGGTCTGGATTTGACTGTGGAAAACGCCAGAAAGTTCAAGACCCTTCATCCCCGTTGCGGCACCAGCTTTTTGCTGATTGTCATGGTCATAAGCATCCTGGTCTTTGCTTTCCTGCCCCTAAATCCCGTGTGGCTGCGCATTCTGTCCCGTTTTTTAGCTATGCCCCTGGTAGCGGGCCTGGCCTATGAACTGCTCAAGTTCTCGGGGCGTTATCACCAGTCGGTATGGCTGAGCTGGGCCATTGCGCCCGGTCTCTGGCTGCAAAAGCTGACCACGCGGGAACCTGACGATTCTCAACTGGAAGTAGCCATTGCAGCTCTTAAAGCGGTTGTGGACAGCGGTCAGCAACTCGCCTAAAAAACCCCGGGGTGTCAGGGGGACTGTCCCCTTGACACCAGTTAGATCTACTTGAGGTGAAAAGCTGTGTTAGAAAAACTTCAGGCACTGGAAGAAAAATATGAAAAACTGACAACTCAGCTCAGCGATCCTGAGGTGATGGCGGAGCAGTCCGAGTGGCAGAAGCTGGCCAAGGCCCAGGCCGGGCTAAGCGAGATTGTTAGCGTGTTCAGGGAGTTCCAGGCGGTTTCCGGTCAGGAACAGGATGCGGCTTTAATGCTGCAGGAAAAACTGGAGCCGGACATGAAGGAAATGGTCCTGGCCGAACTGGGAGACCTGAAAGCGCGTAAGGAGGAGCTGGAAGCCCAACTCAAAGTGCTTCTGCTGCCAAAGGACCCTAACGATGAGAAGAGCGTTATCGTCGAGATCCGAGGCGGGGCCGGCGGGGACGAAGCAGCTCTTTTTGCCTCTGATCTGTACAAGATGTATGCCCGCCATGCCGAACGACAGGGCTGGAAGACAGACGTCCTGAGTTCCAATCCCTCCGACTTAGGCGGTTTCAAGGAGATAATTTTTGCCGTAGAAGGTTTGGGAGCTTACAGCAGGCTGAAATTTGAAAGCGGCGTGCATAGGGTGCAGCGCATACCCACCACAGAGTCCGGCGGCAGGATTCATACCTCCACTGCTACGGTAGCCGTACTACCCGAGGCGGAAGAGGTTGATGTTGAGATCAACCCCAATGACATCCGTATCGATATCTTCTGCTCCAGCGGACCCGGGGGCCAGTCGGTGAACACAACCCAGTCGGCGGTACGGGTGACCCACATTCCAACCGGCATGGTGGTATCCTGTCAGGATGAGAAATCCCAGCACAAGAACAAGGATAAAGCCTTGAAAGTATTGCGGGCCCGCCTGCTGGAAAAGGCTCAGGAGGAGCAATCCGCCGAACTTGGTTCTACCCGGAAAAGCCAAGTGGGGACCGGTGACCGCAGCGAACGGATTCGGACCTATAATTTTCCCCAGGGCCGGGTGACAGATCACCGCATCGGCTTGACCCTGCACAAACTCGATATGGTTTTGCTGGGCGAGTTGGATGAAATTATTGTGGCCCTGATCACTAATGACCAGGCGGAAAAGCTTAAGGCTGCTGAGTGAAGGCGTGTTATTTGATGGATGAGCGGGACAAACTAGCTACAAGTCAGGCCGCCCTGCAATGGGCGGCCTCGTATTTAGGAGAACTCGGTGTCAGGGATGCCAGAATGGACGCTGAACTGCTGCTGGCCCACTGCCTGGCACAACCACGGCTCCGGTTTTACCTGGAACCCCAGCGCCCTATTACTCCAGCTGAAAGGGAGAGGTTTGCGGAACTGGTTTTCCGGCGGGGCAGGCGTGAACCCCTGCAGTACATAACCGGGAGCCAGGAATTCATGTCCCTGGAATTTCTGGTGAGCCCGGCCGTCCTGATTCCCAGAGCGGATACCGAAGCGCTGGTGGAGACTGCTTTGAATTGGGCCCGTATTCAGCCCCGCTCCCTGCGCATCCTGGACCTTTGCACCGGCAGCGGGGCAGTGGCCGTAAGTCTTGCCCATTACCTGGCAGGGGCAGAAGTCTGGGCGGGGGACGTATCCGCCGCAGCCATTGAGATTGCCAAAGCAAACGCTGAACGCCACGGGGCTCAAGTTTGCTTTGCCCAGGGGGATTTGACCGCTCCTTTCAGTGGCGCCGTGTTTGATTTGATTACGGCTAATCCGCCCTACATAGCCAGAGACGATATCTCCCGGCTTGAACCGGAAGTAGGGGTGGCGGAACCAAAAATGGCCCTGGACGGCGGAGAGGACGGGCTGGATTTTTACCGCCGCTTAAGCGTGGAAGTAGTACCTTTGCTGGAACCAGGCGGAAAAGCAATGTTTGAAATCGGCTGGGACCAAGGTCCCCGGGTACAGGCTATCCTGGCTGAAGCAGGTTTCAGCGCCATCGAACTAATCAAAGACTATGCCGGCCATCACCGTGTAATAACAGCCACCCGCCCTTAAATTCGACCCCAGGAGGCGCAAGGTATGACATCGGTTATTGAGACCAGGTATTTTCCCATAGATCCCCTGGCCCCGGACCCGGGAGCGATTGAGGAATGCGGCCGGATTATCAGGGAGGGAGGGTTGGTGGCTTTCCCTACGGAAACAGTATACGGCCTGGGGGCCAATGCCCTGGAGGAAGGGGCCTGCCGCAGGATTTTTCAGGCCAAAGGACGCCCCCAGGACAATCCTTTGATTATCCATGTCGCCTCACCGGATGATCTTGAAGTATTGACCACGGACCTTCCGCCCCAGGCAGCCAAATGTATCCAGGCTTTCTGGCCCGGCCCGCTCACCCTGGTTCTGCCAAAGGCGCCCCGGGTGCCGGCTGTGGTAAGCGCCGGACTGAACACGGTGGCTCTGCGCATGCCTGACCACCCGGCTGCCCTGGCTTTAATCAGGGCTGCGGGCGTTCCGGTGGCTGCTCCCAGCGCCAACCTTTCCGGACGTCCGAGTCCGACTTTGGGAAGCCATGTGATGGAAGACCTGGCGGGGCGCGTTGAAGCTGTGCTGGACGCGGGACCGTGCCGGGTGGGGGTAGAATCCACTGTGCTTGACCTTACCGAGGCCCTGCCCGTCATCTTGCGCCCGGGGGGAATTACACGGGAAGAGCTGACCGGGGTTTTGGGCCAGGTAGCAGTCGACCCCGGACTGCAGGACGAATCCCTGGCTCCCCGCTCACCTGGGGTGAAATACAGGCACTATGCACCAAAGGGCAAACTAGTGCCGGTCTCCGGGCCGGAGGAGAAAGTTCAGGCCAGGATTCTGCGGGAGATCCGCCGCGGCCGGGAGCAGGGTCTCAGGGTTGCCGTGCTGTGTTCAGCAGAATCAGCCCCGGTGTACGCCGGTTCGGGCGCCGAATACGTGGAGATTCTGGGTTCGAAGCGGGAACCTTGGACAGTCGCCGCCACCTTGTACCGCGCCTTAAGGGAGTGCGACCAAAGGAATATTGAACTGATCCTGGCCGAGACCTTTGCCAGGTCCGGCATGGGAGCTGCGGTGATGAACCGCCTGGAGAAGGCCGCCGGCCACCATGTGATTTTATTAACCTAAAACCCCCGGTCTGGGCATATATTGTTAAGGATTCACCCGGGGAGGACTGCCTGAACCAGAGAAGTATGAGAACAAGCAGCAAGGAGAAGACTGGCCCGAACGTCATGCCTTAAGGAGGGACCGGGTTGGGTGCCTTGACTTTACTAGCCGTTGCGGTGGCTTTGGGAACCGATGCATTTTCTTTAGCCCTGGGCATGGGCCTGACGGGACTCCGGCCCAGGGATTTCTATTTTCCGGTGATTGTGGCAGTCTTCCATGTATTTATGCCGTTAGCCGGTATGTTTGCCGGCAGGATACTGGGCGAACTAATGGGCCAGATTGCCGGCGTGCTGGGCGGCGTTGTGCTCTTGCTCATCGGTGTGCGCACCTTGTACAACTCCCTGCAAGAAACGGGCATGGAGAGCTTGAGCTTTGCCGCCGCCAGAAACCTGCTGCAGAAAAAAAGAAAGTTAAAGGGGAAACCCCTGTCCACCTTGATGTTTCTGGCTGCAGGGGTAAGTGTGGATGCTCTCAGTGTGGGTTTCGGGCTGGGAACACTGGGTGGTGCAATTATTGGAGCAGTTCTGGTTATAGGTTTAGTGGCGGGAACAATGACTGCCTTGGGACTGATTCTGGGCAGATTTCTCGGTGGTTGGACCGGTCGCTGGGCGGAAACAGCGGGAGGTTTGATTCTTTTGCTGATTGGGCTTAAAATTATGGTATGAGTACTAACCTTAACCGGAGTGTTGGCAGAGGAATGAAACTTCTTTTTGTCTGTACGGGAAATACCTGCCGCAGCAGCATGGCGGAAGTTATGGCGCGGCAAATAGCCGCAGAAGCGGCATTGATTGGTTATGCGTTTGTTTCTGCAGGTACTTGGGCGGCCCCTGGTTCGCCTGCGTCTGAACACGCCCGCAGGGTCGTGGCGGAATACGGTCTGGACCTGGAATCCCACCGGGCCAGACTCCTGACCCGGGAAGTGATTGAAGAAGCGGACCTGATTTTGACCATGACCGCCGCTCATAAAGAGCAGGTGCTACAGCTGTTCCCTGCGGCCGAGGGCAAGGTTTTCACCCTGCTGCGGTTTGGATGGGGACAAGCCGGGGATGTTGCAGACCCCTTCGGCGGGGACATTGATGCTTATCGTCAGGCGGCTGCCCAAATTCGCCACGTCTTGACCGGTGTAATTTCCAGGTTGTCGGAGAACAATAAGGGATAGCCTCAAGGGTATTTCTTTTGGGTCGGAATACAGAATTCAGACTTGCATGCCGCTTCACGGCACCGCTGATGAATGAAAACAGACCTGTAAGCTCAAGGGTGAATTTTCTTTCTGCGCAGAGAAGCATTACGGAGGAGCCGTTAGCATGCTCGGCGAGCGCCCGAACGGGAGCACGAATGCTCGCTTCCTTATCCCCGCGAAATTCTTGGGACTGGTCTTCTGGGCTTAAATTTCGCGGGGGCCCCTTCTGTGCATGCCGGCTACGTTCGCGGTCAGGGGTCCCACTACTTTCATA
>JAJZPO010000059.1 GCA_021811155.1 Bacillota bacterium
CAATAGAGGGTCGAGTCTAGCGCGGTCCTAGTCCTAGAGAGGCTGAGACTGAACATGCATGTCTCAGCCTCGGCAGGGAAATGCGCGCGCTGAGGAAAAACGAAGCGCGCATTTCTTGTTTGCAAAAGTTATTGGTTCCGTGCTTGCGGGTGAAGGGAGTGGGCAGATAATGCAAAAAATAGGGATTGGACTGCTGGGTTTGGGAACAGTTGGTTCAGGGGTTGTGACAGCACTCTCCTGTAACCGTCAGGAGATTCGTGGTAAACTAAAGGCTGAGCTGGAAATCAGGCGGATTCTGGTCAGGGATCCAGGCAAGGCGCGCCCGGTGGAAGTCGCCAGGGACTTGCTGACTACGGACTTCGGCCAAATCGCTGCTGACCCTTCGATTCAGATTGTGGTTGACGCTATGGGCGGGACGGATCCGGCCAGGCAGTATATCCTGGCGGCCCTGGCCAAAGGCAAGCACGTGGTGACCGCCAACAAGGAAGTTGTGGCCAAGTACGGCCGTGAAATCCTGGCGGAAGCAGAGAAGCACGGGACAGGTTTTTGTTTTGAAGCCAGCGTGGGCGGGGGGATTCCGGTTATCCGTCCACTGAAGGAGTCCCTGGCGGCGGACAAAGTGGAGGAAGTCCTGGGCATCATTAACGGCACCACCAACTACATCCTGAGCAAAATGGCCTCGGAAGGCAAAGAATTCAACCTCACTCTGCAGGAGGCCCAGGAAAAGGGCTATGCCGAGCCTGACCCCACAAATGATGTGGAGGGTTTTGACGCCGCCTATAAGCTGGCCATCCTAACCGCTCTGGCCTTCGGCACCCCGGTCAAGTTTGAGGACATCAGCTTTGAGGGGATTCGGCGGATAGCCAGGGAAGACATGGCCTGGGCCAGTGAACTGGGGTATGTGATCAAGCTGGTGGCTGCGGCCAAGGAGAGGGAGAGTGGTTTGGAGGCATGGGTAAGCCCCTGTTTGCTGCCTTTGGAGCACCCTCTGGCCCAGGTGAATGACGTGTTTAACGGGATATTGATTAAGGGAAACCTGGCAGGTGAACTCTTGTTTACCGGCCGCGGGGCCGGCGGCTTGCCCACGGCCAGCGCGGTGGCTGCGGATATCATGGCAGTGGCGCAAAAGGTTTTGACCGGCCAGGCGGCGGGACCTGTCTGCACCTGTTACCGCGCAAAACCTGTGCTGCCTAAAGAGGAAGTTACAGGCAGGTATTACCTCAGGGTAAAAGTGAAAAAAGGCGATGCGGCGCTGCCGGTGAACAATCTCTTGATACAGGAACGGATTGGTGCCTTGCCGGTCGCAAAGAAATTTCAACAGGGTAAAGGCGGAACCCTGGTCTATTTCACGCAGCCTTTGCAGGCTGGTACGGCAAGCCGGGCTGCCGCAAAACTTGGCATGATTCCGGGCGTGCAGGAGGTCTCTTTGCTCAGGCTGGAAGGTCTGCCTGCAGCAGCGGCCTGGGCTGCCGCGACTGGCAAATAGGGATATAAGGAGGACAATATGGAGTTAAACGATAGAGGACTGGTCACCGGAGTGGGGAGTTTGCCCTACCGGGAAGCTGACCTGGCCCTGAGTGTAATCCGGGACAACGTGCCCCAAATCCCGCACTGGCCCCAACTGCCGTTGGCCGGCGCAGATGAAGGGTTTTCGGTGCAGTACCTGCAGGCTTTGATTAAGCTGGGTTTGGTAAAAGCCGATGACAAGCTGTATTTCGACCAGGATTCCCCCAACTGGCTGGAGCGTGTGACAGAGTTTTATACATTGTATCTGGCCGCGCTTGAAGGGGATGACCAGGAGAAGTTCGCCTTTCCGCCGGAAGCTGCCAGGGGGTTCTACGCCTTCGTGCAGGACCTCAAGGAGCGGGGGACAAGACAGGCTCTTTACCTTAAGGGCCAGCTGAGCGGGCCTCTGACAGTGGGTTTTCAACTCACAGGTCCGGACAAACGGGCTTGCTATTATGACCCCCAGCTCAGGGACATCCTGGTAAAGAACCTCGCCCTGCATGCAATCTGGCAGGTTAGGACCTTAAAGCAGTTTGGCCTGCCGGTGATCATGATCGTAGACGATCCAGGCCTCTATGCCTACGGCCTTTCCACCCATGTAACCTTAAGCCGGGAGGAGATCATTGCTGACCTCAACGCTGTATACAGCGGGATCCAGGCACAGGGGGCAGCGGCCGGGGCCCATGTCTGCGCCGGGATGGACTGGACCGTACTCTTTGATACCCAGGTGGAAATCGTCAACTTTGATGCCTATGAATACTTTGACAGCATGAAGGTGTATGCCAACCGGTTAAAAGACTTTCTCGAGCGGGGCGGGGTACTCTCCTGGGGCATAGTCCCAACCTCACAGAAGATCCTCGACGAAACGCCTGAGAGCCTGCTTTCCCGGCTGGATGGGTACCTGGATGAACTGGCCGAGAGAGGGGTGCCCCGCAGCCTTGTCCTGCAGCAGAGCCTGTTCACCCCGAGCTGCGGCACAGGGACCCTGAGTCCGGAATTGGCGCTAAGAATTTATCAGACCCTGGGCGACATGAGGGAAAGGCTGAAAAATTTATAGCAGGGCCCCATTGAATAAGGCGGGTCCGGGGCTTATAATAGTTACATGTTACTGTAGAGGAGGTATAGCCATGATTACCAAGGATATGACTATCGGTCAGGTATTAAGAGAATATCCCAATACCGCCGAAGTATTTTTTAAGCTGGGCATGCACTGCCTGGGTTGCCCTTCATCCACCATGGAGAGTGTGGAAGGTGCCGCCTATACCCACGGCAAGGACCCTGTGGCCCTGGTTAAAGAGTTGAACGAAGTAATTGCCAACCCCCTGCCCAAACTTTAATTCATAAAGTTTGGCATCAGGGTTAAAACTGAATACCAAGTGTGTTCTCTTATCGAGAGAGGTGGAGGGACTGGCCCGATGAAACCCGGCAACCGGCTTCAATGTGCGGTGCCAATTCCTGCAGTGCAAACTGGCAGATGAGAGAGTTGTCTTAAGATTAAAAAAGACCTCTTGGCCATGCCGGAGGTCTTGTTTTTTGGGAGTAAACAGTGGAGAGAATTCAGACATTCAGCTTCGACAGATTAGAACTTGAGTGCGGCAAAACCCTTGCTCCGGTTACGCTTGCCTACCATACTTACGGCAAGCTGAATCAGGCCAAGGATAACGCGGTACTTATTTTTCACGCCCTGACCGGGGACTCCCAGCCCGCCGGCAGGACTTGCGGCGGCGCCCGGGGCTGGTGGGATCCGTTGATTGGCCCGGGGAAAGTATTTGACACGGACAAATTCTTCATCATCTGTTCCAATGTGATAGGTGGATGCTACGGCTCGACGGGCCCTTCCTCGCTCAACCCGGCGGACGGCAAGCCCTACGGCACCCGCTTCCCCCTGGTCACTATCCGGGATATGGTCCGGGCCCAGGCCCGGTTGTTGGATTATTTCGGGGTTGAACGCCTCAGGCTTGCTGCCGGTGGTTCCATGGGAGGGATGCAGGCGCTGGAGTGGGCGGTAACCTATCCGGAACGGGTTGGCAAGGTTATCGGCGTGGGCACCCCCGGCAGGCTTTCACCCCAGGCCATCGCTTACAACGAGGTGGGGCGGCAGGCCATCATGCTTGACCCTTACTGGCGGCAGGGCGATTACTACGGTCGGGAGGCGCCGACGGCGGGTTTGAGCGTGGCGCGCATGGTCGGCACTATCACCTACCGCAGCGAGCAATCGCTGGAAATGAAATTTGGCCGCCAGAGGGCCAACCGAAACGGGCGGCTGGAGGACCCTTACCTGGCCCTGACAGACCGCTTTGACGTGCAAAGCTACCTGCAGTACCAGGGTTCGTCCCTGGTCAAACGCTTTGACCCCAACACCTATATCTACCTGACCAAGGCCATGGACCTGCACGACCTGGGCAGGGGATACCAATCTTATGAACAGGCCCTGGCCCGTGTCAGGATGCCTACCCTGATGGTGGGGATTTCCACGGACATTCTCTTTCCGCCTTTCCAGCAGCGGGAAATCGCGGAGATTATCAACAGCCAGGGAGGCCGGGCCGTCTACCGGGAAATAGATTCGCCCCACGGCCATGACGCTTTCCTGATTGAGTTTCACCTGGTGGAACCACTGCTGCGCGAATTTATCTACGGGTAGCATTTTCCGGTTTGGCGGGAATACTAAGAGGAAAGCAGCGGTTTGCGTCGAACAGAATATCTTTGTTCAGATTCGACAGTCAGGGAGGGTCTTATGGAAAAGTTAAACGTGGTAATAGTGGGCGGGGGACCGGGTGGTTATGTTGCCGCCCTGAAAGCGGCTCACCTGGGATTGACAGTTGGTTTGGTGGAAAAGGATAGCTTGGGGGGAACCTGCCTCAACCGGGGGTGCATACCCACAAAGGCCCTGGTAAAAAGCGCCGAGGTCTGGCGGGAATTAAACCACGCGGCAGACTTCGGTCTGACAGCAGGCGAGCTTAAGTTTGACTTTACAGCAGTCATGGCCCGGAAGGACCGCATAGTCAATAATCTGGTGGCAGGAATCGAACAGCTGATGAAGTCCAACAAGATCAAGGTCTTTAACGGCCTGGGCCAGGTCAGCGAGGCAGGCAAAGTCAGGGTCAGCCTGGCGGCGGGGGGAGAAGAGGTTCTGGAAACGGATAACATCATTATCGCCACGGGCTCTGTCCCGGCCAGGCCGCCAATTCCTGGGAGCGACCTGCCTGGAGTGATGACCAGTGACGAGACCCTGGCAGATGAGGACTTCCCCGCCCGGATTGTGATTATCGGGGGCGGCGTTATCGGCATGGAGTTTGCCTCCATCTATAATTCTTTTGGCGCCAAGGTCAGCGTGATGGAAATGCTGCCCGGAATTCTGCCCAACGTGGATGAAGAATTCCCCCGGCGGGCTGCGCCTCTGTTCAAGCGGGCAGGGATTGATGTTTACACCAAGGCTGCAGTGAAGGAAATCCGTCAGGGCCAGGGGGAACTCGTCGTCCTGGTTGACGACGGCAAAGGCGGGAAGGAACTGGCCTGTGACAAGGTGCTGATCTCAACGGGCAGGCGTCCCAGCCTGAGCGGGATTGATACGGCCGCCCTGGGCCTGCAGGTGGAACGGGGCGCTCTGGTGGTGGACCAAAGCATGAGAACCGGTGTCCCCGGGATATACGCCATCGGTGATGCTGCGGGCGGCATCATGCTTGCACATGTGGCTTCCGCCGAGGGGATAGTGGCAGCAGAAAACTGTGCCGCGCAGGAGAGCAGGATTGACTACAGGGTGGTGCCAAACTGCATCTTTACCTACCCTGAGATTGCAGGGGTGGGTCTGACGGAGCAGGAAGCCAAGGCACAGGGCATACCGTACAAGGTAAGCAAGTTCCCCTTCACTGCCAACAGCAAGGCCATGACCCTGGGCGAGAATGCGGGGACGGTCAAACTCATTGCCCACGCCGAAACCGGGGTGGTCCTGGGCGGACATCTCATGGGCCCCCATGCCACTGAGCTGGTGCATGAACTGGCCCTGGCTGTGAAGCAGGGCCTGACCGGTGCGGAGATCGCCCATACGATTCACGCCCATCCGACTTTAAGTGAAGCTGTGCTGGAGGCCGCTGAAGGACTCATAGGCAAGCCCATCCACCTGGCCTGAGAATAGGATAATGGGATAATGGGGACGGTTCTCAACGTCCTAGCAAATCTTGTTGAATAGTATTCTGCTCTGACGCATAGGGTCAGTTCGGGACTGCTGGGGTCGATTTGATGTATCCTAAGGCTTTTTTGAATTTGAACCGTTTCTCTGATTTGAATCGCTAGCGCGATTTTCATCCATTGCCGGTGCTATGAACCTGCCCTCTAACAGCGAAAGGCAGTGGCTTGTCAAGATTCGGCAGGATTTGCTAGGACGTGAAGAACCGTCCCCGCTGTCCTAGTAGCAAGTCGAGAGGGGTGTTGGGCATGCGGATTGTGGTTGGGGTTACGGGGGCCAGCGGGTCGGTTTATGCCTTGCGGCTGCTCCAGGTCCTGAAGGAGTTGGGGGCGGAGAGCCACCTGGTGGTGTCCCGGACCGGGGTTGAGGTGGTCAAATACGAGACAGGGGTGGATGTAGAGGGCCTGAAAGCTTTGGCGGTGTGGCACGATGCGGGGGACCTGTTCGCCCCTATCGCCAGCGGCTCCTTCCGCACGGATGGCATGGTAATCGTGCCCTGTTCCATGCACACCCTGGGCGCTATTGCCCAAGGGGTGACAGAGAACCTGCTCAGCCGTACGGCGGATGTAATGCTGAAGGAGGGGAGGCCGCTCCTCCTGGCGCCGCGGGAGTCGCCCCTAAACAAGATTCACGTCGCCAATATGCTGAAGGTCATGGATGCGGGCGCCCGGCTGATTCCGGCTTCACCTGCCTTTTATCACCGGCCGGCCAGCGTAGAGGACCTGGTGGACTTCGTGGTCGGGAAATTGCTTGACGCTCTTGGCCTGGAACATAATTTATATCGGCGTTGGGGAGAATAACAACGTTTGCAATTTGGCCGCAGTCCATATCTGCGGCCATTTGACATATTTCGACCCATTCTTGCGGCATGTCAAAGGAATACTTCCGCGAAAGACCCGAACTTTGTCAAAAATATGGTGAAAAATATTCGGATTTGTAGTAAAATGGCAGTGTAAAAATAAGGGGGCCGGCTCCAGGGATTGGCGGCCGGCGCGAAATGGAGGGAAGCAAGTGCTGGAAAAACTGTTCAAACTAAGTGAGAGGAAAACCAATGTCAGGACAGAGCTGATGGCCGGTCTCACCACCTTTATGACCATGGCTTATATCCTGGCGGTAAACCCAGGCATCCTCTCCGGAACAGGCATGGACTTCAACGCGGTCTTTTTTGCCACAGCTGTGGCCGCAGGCCTGGTTACCATTGCCATGGGACTCTTTGTCAACTTTCCTATCGCCCTGGCTCCGGGCATGGGGCTGAACGCCTACTTTGCCGTGGTGGCATCCCAGCACGGCGGGCAATTCAGCTGGCAGGTTGCGCTGGCAGCCGTGTTTATTTCAGGTATTATCTTTATTATTCTGACCGTAACCAAAATCCGCCAGATCCTGGTTGAGGCGGTGCCGCAGGGCATCAAATCCGGGATTACGGTAGGCATCGGGCTGTTCATCACCATCATCGGCCTGAAGCTTTCCCACATCCTGGTGGCCACCGTTCACACCAGCCCGGACGTAGTAAAGACCATGAGCCAGCAGAACGGATTTATCGACAGCCTGCACTTCTGGGACTGGGACCTGAAGCTCGGCGCCATCACCCAGCACGACACCCTGGTGGCGCTTATCGGCCTGGCTATCATCGCCTTTCTCATGGCCAAAAAAGTTAAGGGAGCGCTGCTCTACGGGATTGTGATTACCACACTTATCGGAATTCCCTTCAAGGTAACCGACCTGTCCCATTTCAGCTTTGCCCTGCCCAAGTTTGACCACCTGGCCGTAGGGGCCCTTGACCTGAAAGGCGCCTTTACCACCGGGATCGGCACCTTGATTCTCACCTTTACTTTTGTGGAACTGTTTGACACCTTTGGCACTCTGGTGGGGACCGGGCAAAAAGCAGGGCTGATTGATAAGTCAGGCAAGTCCCCGGCCATCGGCAGGGCCATGCTGGTGGATGCCTGCGGGGTCAGCTTTGGCGCCCTGATGGGTACTTCTACAGTTACAGCCTTTGTGGAGAGCGCAGCAGGTATTGGCGAAGGCGGCAGAACAGGCCTTACATCTGTGACCACCGGGCTTCTGTTCCTGGCTTCCCTGATTCTTGCCCCGCTGTTTGGCCTAATCCCTGATGCAGCCACAGCGCCTGCCCTGATTACTGTAGGGCTGTTGATGATGAGCGGGATTAAGGACATCAACTTTGATGACTTCAGTGAAGCACTCCCGGCCTTCCTGACCATTGTGATGATGCCTTTCACTTACAGCATCGCCAATGGGGTCTCCGCCGGCATTTTGTTCTACACTTTCCTGAAAGTTGTCACTGGCAAAGCCAATAAAGTCCACTGGATGATGTATCTGCTCACGATTCTCGTAATCTATCGCTACATAGCTCTGGCTGCCGGATAACGCTTTTTGACACGAAGAACCCCTCCTGTCAACTGTACAGGAGGGGTTTTTTAAACATCATGGTTCCAAATCCCTGCCGACATGCCCTTACGACCGTTCGCGCCCCGATTTCGACAGTTCGGGGGAGGAATAAGCCAGTTCACCGGAAAAGAGGATGAGGCCGGCCTTGTTGTTTGCTACAATTTAATTCTAAATAGTTAATCGGTTTATAAAATTCAGAATTTTAGAAAATAAGCGCAGGAGGTCTAGGAATGAAGCTGTTCGAATTTATGGCCAAAGAGCTCTTCTCCCAGTATGGAATTCCCGTACCCAGGGGCAAGGTGGTCAAAAGTCCTGAGGAAGCCGCGGCAGCCAGCCGGGAGATTGGGGCGGTAGTGGTCAAGTCGCAGATTCTTTCAGGCGGCAGGGGCAAAGCAGGCGGGATTAAGTTTGCCGACACTCCCCAGGAAGCGGCGGACATGGCCCAAAGCATATTAGGGACGGACCTAAAGGGGTTTGTCGTTGACACCTTATTAGTAGAAGAAAAAATCAAGATCGATCAGGAATTATATCTGGCTATTACGATTGACAAAGCCAACCGGTCGCCCATACTTATCTCCTCCGCATCCGGGGGAATGGACATCGAGGAGCTGTCCGAGGACAAACTGGTAAAGCGCAATATTGATGTGGGAATCGGCTTGCAGCCCTACCTGGCCCGGGAACTGGCGAGGAAATTAGGCCTCACAGGGGGTGTGGCCCAGCAGGCTTCCGAAATCATGGTCAAGTTGTATAAGCTTTTCCGGGAAAAGGATGCGGAACTGGTTGAGATCAACCCGTTGGTGGTTAGCGGTGATACGGTGCTGGCTGCTGACGGCAAGATCAATATTGATGATGAGGCCCTCTACAGGGTGGGTGACTCGGTGCCGCACACGGAAGAGAGGACGGAATTGGAGCAAAAGGCTGCTGCCCTGGGCATTTCCTATGTCCAGTTGGACGGAGACATAGCGGTCATGGCCAACGGCGCCGGTATAACCATGGCAACCCTGGATATCCTGCAGTATTACGGCGGGCGCCCGGCCAACTTTATGGATGCGGGGGGCGGCGCCGGCGTGGAACCCACGGCCAAGGCGCTGGAGATTTTGCTTGCTTCCAATCCTAAAGCTATCCTGGTAAACATTTTCGGCGGCATCACCCGCTGCGACGATGTGGCCAAAGCTTTTGCCCAGGTCAAACAGACCAGGGGAATAGATGTGCCGATGGTGATCCGGCTCGTAGGTACGAACCAGGAGGAGGGAGTCAGGATCCTGAAAGAAAACGGGATTGACTCTTACCGGACCATCAAGGAAGCGGTTGAAAAAGTAGTCGAGATTACTGGCACAAAGGCGGTGGAATAATGGCCATAATAATTGATGACAAAACCAG
The DNA here is from genome assembly GCA_021811155.1 of Bacillota bacterium. Taxonomy (GTDB): domain Bacteria; phylum Bacillota; class Desulfitobacteriia; order Desulfitobacteriales; family JAJXUE01; genus JAJZPO01. The sequence continues at coordinate 9,476 of JAJZPO010000059.1, forward strand.
GGTTGTGGTGCAAGGGGCCACCGGGAAGCAGGGCAGTTTTCACCTGAAGCAGATGCTGGCCTATGGCAGCAATGTAGTGGCGGGCACCTCCGCCAGCAAAGCCGGTCAAAGCGTGGAAGGCGTACCGGTCTATGACAATGTCTTTGCCGCGGCTGAGGCTGAGCAGCCCAACGCCTCGATAATCTTTATCCCGGCTCAGGGCGCCAAGGCGGCTGCCTTCGAAGCCATTGAAGCCGGCATAAAAACCGTCGTAATCATCACCGAGCACATCCCCGTGCATGACGCCATGGAAATCATGGCCCTGGCAGAAATAAAAGGGGCTACTATCATCGGCCCCAACACTTTCGGCATCATTTCACCGGGAAAATGCAAGATGGGCATCATGCCCAATTCCATCTACCTCCCCGGCAAAACGGGCATTGTGGCCCGCAGCGGCACTTTGAGCTATGAAATAGTGTATAACCTCACCGCTGCAGGCATGGGCCAGTCCACTGTGGTAGGCCTCGGCGGGGACAGGGTACCCGGGCTTTCCTTTATTGACCTTTTACAGCGGTTTGAGGCTGACCCTGAAACTGAAAACGTGGTGTTGGTGGGAGAAATCGGCGGCAATGCGGAAGAGGAAGCTGCCGAATACATAAAAACCATGCGCAAACCCGTTGTAGCCTTCCTGGCAGGCAAGAGCGCGCCTCCAGGCAAACGCATGGGACATGCGGGAGCCATCATCGAACGCGGCAAGGGGACCTTTGAAAGCAAGGTCAAGGCACTGGCCGCGGCCGGGGCCAAGGTAGCGTCCCTGCCCTGGGAGGTACCGGAACTGCTGTCCGGCGGTAGTGTGTAGAAAAGGGAGTGAACTGTAAGCATGGATGAGAAGCTGGCCTCAGCACAAGCAGCGTGGGAGAGCAACCTGCAAAACAAGGTTTTAAAGCGTTTTCCGGAACGGCGGGAAAAGTTCGACACCGAATCGGGGGTGGAAGTCGGACGACTTTACAGCTCCGCCGACCTGCCTGACTTTAGCTATGAGGAGAACCTGGGGTTCCCTGGGGAATATCCCTTCACCCGGGGGGTCCAACCCACCATGTACCGGGGCAGGTTTTGGACCATGCGCCAGTATGCCGGTTATGCGGATGCGGCAGAAACCAATGCGCGCTTCCGCTATCTGCTGGAGCAGGGGCAGACAGGCTTGAGCGTGGCCTTTGACCTGCCGACCCAGATCGGACTGGACAGCGACCATCAGCTGGCAAGGGGGGAAGTGGGCCGGGTCGGTGTAGCCATCGATTCCCTGGCGGACATGGAACTCTTGTTCAAGGAAATACCCCTGGACAAGGTGAGCACTTCCATGACCATCAACGCTCCCGCCGCGGTGCTTTTGGCAATGTATATCGCGGTAGCCGAAAAACAGGGGGCAGATACCAAAAAGCTCGCCGGTACTATCCAAAACGACATTCTGAAAGAATATGTGGCCAGGGGCACTTACATCTTTCCCCCGGAGCCCTCCATGCGCCTGATAACAGATACCTTTGCCTACTGCGCAGAAAATCTGCCCGAGTGGAATCCCATCAGCATCAGCGGGTACCATATCAGGGAGGCCGGTTCCACTGCGGTGCAGGAAATGGCCTTTACCCTGGCTGACGGCATTGCTTATGTTCAGGCAGCCATAGACAAGGGTCTGGATGTGGATAAGTTTGCGCCCCGCCTCTCTTTCTTCTTTAACGCCCACAAGAACTTCTTCGAGGAGATCGCCAAATACCGGGCTGTAAGGCGGATGTGGGCCAAAATCATGCGGGCAAGGTTTGGGGCCAAGAATCCCAAAAGCTGGATGCTCCGCTTCCATACTCAGACCGGCGGCAGCACCCTGACTGCCCAGCAGCCGGACGTGAACGTGGTCAGGGTAGCTTTCCAGGCCCTGAGCGCGGTCCTGGGCGGCACCCAGTCCCTGCACACCAACTCCAAGGATGAGGCCCTGGCCCTGCCTACGGAGGACTCGGCCCGTCTGGCCCTGCGCACCCAGCAGGTGATAGCATATGAAACCGGTGTGGCCGACACCATTGACCCGTTGGCGGGATCTTACCTTGTGGAAAAACTCACCGATGAGTTGGAGGCCGCAGCCTGGGAGTATATCAGTAAGATCGACGAAATGGGCGGCGCCGTCCGGGCGGTTGAAGCCGGGTATATGCAGCGCGAGATTCAGGACAGCGCCTTCCGCTATCAGCAGGAGATTGAAAACGAAACGCGAATTGTGGTTGGTGTCAACAAGTTTCAAATGGCCGAGGAACATCATGAGGGCCTGCTGCGGGTAGACCCAAATATTGCCGAAAAGCAGGTCGCCAGGCTGCAGCGGGTGAGGGCCACCCGGGACAACAAGGCTGTTAACGGGGCTTTGGTCAAACTGCGTTCGGAAGCCCTGAACGGCTCCAATGTGGTGCCGTGCATTCTCGACGCAGTGCGGGCATATGCCACCTTGGGCGAAATCTGCGGCGTCCTGCGCGACGTCTACGGCGAATACAAGCCGACATCGACATTATAGTAGACATATTCCCCGGAAGGAGGATTTGAGTGAGCAATCCAATACGTGTGTTGGTGGCCAAACCGGGTTTGGACGGGCACGATCGCGGGGCTAAAGTGGTGGCCCAGGCTCTGCGCAATGCCGGCATGGAGGTTATCTATACGGGCCTGCGCCAAACACCGGAGCAAATAGTGGAGGCGGCGCTGCAGGAGGACGTTCAGGTAATCGGCCTGTCCAGCCTGTCAGGAGCCCATATGCAGCTTTTTCCTGCTGTAGTCAACATTCTCAGGCAGCAGGGAGCAAGTGATGTGCTGGTTGTCGGCGGCGGCGTGGTGCCGGAGGAGGATATCCCTTATCTGAAAAGCGCCGGCATTGCGGAGATTTTCGGGCCGGGTACGTCCACCAAAGCGATCGCTGATTTTATCCGGCAGCACTTTGAGGGCGACGGTCTAACCCTGACCAGGGTGGACCATATAGGAATTGCGGTAAACAGTATTGAGGCCAGCCTCGATTTCTACAGCTCTACCTTGGGCCTGCACTGCAGCGGAGTTGAGGAAGTAACGGATCAGAAGGTCAAAGTGGCTTTTCTGCCTCTGGGGGAAAGTGAAATTGAACTGCTGGAGCCTACCACGCCTGACAGTCCTGTGGCCAAGTTCTTGCAGTCGCGGGGAGAAGGAATTCACCACATTGCTTACAGGGTGCCGGACATCCAATCGGCCTTGAGCCAGCTGAAAGCCGAGGGAGTACGACTGCTGGACCAGGAACCTAGAACTGGGGCAGGCGGAGCAATGATCGCCTTTCTCCACCCCAAAGCAAGCGGCGGAGTGCTGACCGAAATCTGCCAGAGGGACTCGGAGTAGACTCCAATTGGCAGTGCATCAAAATGGAAAACGCCTGTCCGAGGCTCCATGTTTTAGGCAGGCCAGGATCAGGGGGAAGACAAACTTGGACAAAAGAATCGAAGAGTTAACAGAACGGCGTGAAAAGGTAAAATTAGGCGGCGGAGAAAGGCGGATTGATCGGCAGCATCAAGCGGGGAAGCTTACCGCCCGGGAAAGAATAGACCTCTTGCTCGACCCCGGCAGTTTCACTGAAGTGGACATGTTTGTCCACGGGGAAGAGGAAGAGTTTTACGGCGAAGGCGTGGTTACCGGGTACGGGACGATCAACGGCCGTCTGGTATATCTTTTCTCCAAGGACTTCACTGTTTACGGCGGGGCTTTGGGTGAACTTCACTCCAAGAAAATCTGCAAGGTTATGGATCTGGCCATGAAAACGGGCAGCCCCTTTATCGGGCTGAACGACTCCGGCGGAGCCAGGATTCACGAGGGAGTTTACTCCCTGGACGCCTATGGACAGATATTTTACCGCAATACCCAGGCTTCCGGGGTAATACCCCAGCTGTCTGTGATTATGGGTCCCTGCGCCGGGGGTGACGTTTATTCGCCGGCAATCACGGACTTTATCATTATGGTTAACAATACCAGCCAGATGTTCATTACCGGTCCCCAGGTAATCAAGACGGTTACGGGGGAAGACGTTACACCGGAGACACTGGGGGGCGCAAAGGCTCAGAACCAGCACAGCGGTGTAGCTCATTTTATGGCAGCCAATGAAGCAGAGAGTCTGGCCCTGCTCAGACATCTGCTGGAATTTCTGCCGCAAAACAACCTGGAGGACCCGCCGCGGGTTGCCGGCAGGGAACCTTTGGTTGCCAACGAGGAACTGCTGAACCTTGTCCCGGGGGAATCCAGCAAATGGTATGATGTGCGCAAGGTAATCAAAGCGGTGGCGGACGGCGGCGACTTCCTGGAAGTACACGCTATGTTTGCCCAAAACGCCGTGGTAGGTTTTGCCCGGCTCAACGGGATGCCCGTGGGGATTATCGCCAACCAACCGAGGGTCTTGGCCGGCTGCCTCAATATCGATGCCTCCGACAAGATAGCAAGGTTCGTTCGTTTCTGCGATTGTTTTAACCTGCCGATGATCACTTTTGTGGACGTGCCGGGATTTTTACCCGGGGTGGCCCAGGAGCACGGCGGAATTATCCGTCATGGAGCCAAGATCCTCTACGCCTATTCCGAGGCCACAGTACCCAAGATTTCCGTCGTACTGCGCAAAGCCTATGGCGGGGCCTATGTGGCCATGTGCAGCAGGTCCCTGGGCGCGGACGCGGCCTATGCCTGGCCCATAGCGGAAATCGCAGTGATGGGACCCGACGGGGCAGCCAACATCATCTACCGCGACGAAATTAACAGCGCGGAAAACCCCGACGAGGTCAGGGCGCGCAAAACTGCGGAATACCGGGATAAATTCGCCAATCCCTATGTGGCCTGCGCCAAGGGCATGATTGACGATGTCATTGATCCCAGGGATACCCGCAAGATTCTGATCAACACCTTAAACTCTTTAACCAGCAAGAAAGAGACCAGGGCTCCCCGCAAGCACGGCAACATACCATTCTAGAACCATGGGGGGATTGGGTTGTTTGAGAAGGTTCTAATCGCAAACCGGGGCGAAATAGCGGTCAGGGTGATCAGGGCTTGCCGTGAGATGGATATCAAGACGGTACTCATCCACTCCGAAGCGGATAAGGAGTCCATGGCAGCCTTACTGGCGGACGAAACTTACAACCTGGGCGCCCCCAAATGTTATCTGGATCTGGCAAGCATTATGCAAACCGCGCGGGAGGCTGGGGCTGACGCTATTCATCCCGGCTACGGGTTCCTGTCGGAAAACCCGGCGTTCCCAAAGGCCTGCCAGGAGGCAGGAATTACCTTCATTGGCCCTGCGGCGGATGTGATCAGGTTGATGGGCGATAAGGCCCAGGCCAGGGAATTGGCCCTAAAGGTGGGAGTCCCTGTGCTTCCGGGTTCGCCCGGGCCGGTCACGTCCGCAGAAGAAGCTAGGGAATATGCCGGGAAGATCGGCTGCCCGGTTATTTTTAAGGCTGCCGCAGGCGGGGGCGGCCGGGGCATGAGGGTAGTCCGGTCCCCCGCGGAACTTGGCCAGGCCTTTGAACAAGCCCGGGCTGAGGCACTACTGGCCTTCAAAAACGGCACCATGCTGCTGGAGAAATATATTGAAGAGCCGCGGCACGTGGAAATTCAGCTCATGGCGGACATGTCCGGCCGCATGGTATATCTGCCGGAACGGGATTGCTCCGTACAGCGCAGGCACCAGAAGCTGATCGAAGAATCGCCCTCGCCGGCTGTACGTCCCAAACTGCGCCGCCAGATGGGGGAAGCGGCGGTGCGTCTGGCCCGGGAAGCGGGCTACCATACGGTTGGCACCGTAGAGTTCCTGCTGGATAAAAAGGGACGGTTCTACTTCATGGAGATGAACACCAGGATCCAGGTAGAGCATCCGGTAACAGAACTCGTGACAGGAATCGACTTGGTGAAGGAACAGATCAAACTGGCGGCGGGCAGACCCCTCACTCTGGCCCAGAAAGATGTCAAATGCCTGGGGTGGGCTATGGAATGCCGCATCAACGCCGAGGACCCGGCCCAGAACTTTATGCCTGTTCCCGGGAAGATCAGGCATTTCGAACCCCCGGGTGGTCCGGGCGTGCGGGTTGAAGTAGGCGTGTACCAGGGCTGGTCTATTCCGCCGTTGTATGACTCCCTGCTGGCCAAATTACTGGTCTGGGGTGTTGACAGGGATGAAGCATGCCGCCGCATGAGCCGCGCTCTGGATGAGTTCAAGGTGCGGGGGGTCCCGACCACTATTCCGTTCCACCGGGCGGCGCTGCAAAACGAATATTTCCGGCGGGGCGAGGTGTACACCAATTTCATTCAGCTGCGCATGTCGGACTATGATGTTCAGCCGGAAGAAACCGGCGGCAGTGAAGAGGAAATCGTGGCTGCTATCTCCGGCGCCATAGCAATGCTGGCCGAAGCTAACGGTACCGGCTACCGCATAACAGGCGTTAATCCTCAGATCTCGACATGGAAACTGCTCAACCGCCGCAATGCGGTTTTGACCCAGTCCTAAAGTCCAAGATTGGAGGCGGATCTGGCATGGCAAAGCTATTCAACATCAAGGTTAACGGCAATCCCTATCTGGTGGAAGTGGAAGAGATTGTGCCGGCGGCGCCGGGGCGGCAGACTTACACCCCGCAGGAGGTTGAGGCTGCCAGTTTTCAGCCCCGGGTGGTCCAGGGCGCGGTCACGGCGCCTATGAACGGGGTGGTCAGCAAGGTTTTGTGCAGCCCGGGCGACCAGGTCCAGGTGGGCCAGGCTATCATGATAGTGGAAGCGATGAAAATGGAGAATGAAGTTGCGGCCGACAAGGCCGGCATCGTCCAGGAAATCCGGGTAACTCCGGGTCAAAGTGTGGCCCCGGGGGACATCCTGGCGGTAATAGCCTAAGTTGGGAGACAGGAGTCAGGAGACAGAACTTAGTATTCTGAATTTTGGCTCCTTCTTTTTTTGAATGCCCCTAGCCAGAGACGCAGCTTCGCATGGCGGGAATTTGCGAGGATCCTTAAACGCTACGGAATACTTACCCCGAGGATAACAGAAACAAGGCACGTACAAGTGAGTTTTGAGTTTAGTTAAGCTGGATTACGGAAGCGAATACTCTTGAAGAGCCCGGTGCGGTAATTCCGCACGCCGGGATCTGTGCGGGGGATGTCGGGTAACTGGCATCTCTACCATGACGGTGAAACACCACAAATTGAAAGAAGGTCGGGGCATGTTTGATAAGATTACTGTCGAAATGAAAGCTAGAATGGATTATTTAGAGGGAGTAGACTCGGTTGACCGAACAGACGGAACAACACGGTTGCAGCGGCTAAGACAGATTCCTCCTGAAACTGGTAAGTTTATAGCATTACTCGCCTCGAATTGTCCAATGGGCAACTTCATTGAAATCGGAACCAGTGCTGGATATTCAGCGATGTGGATCTCGCTAGCTTGTATGGATCGTGGGACAAGGCTAAAGACTTTTGAAATCTTACCTGAGAAGATTAACCTCGCTCAGCAAACTTTTGAACAAGCCAAAATAACTCAATACGTGGAACTTATCGAAGGGGACGCTATAGAACAAATTAAGTCCTTAGATGAAATTTCCTTTTGTTTCTTAGATGCAGAGAAGGAAATATATGAACAGTGCTATAACTTGGTTATTCCTAAAATGGTTAAGAACGGAATACTAGTCGCGGACAACGCCATCAATCATTATGAGACTCTTAAACCAATGTTGGAAAGCGCACTCACCGATAGTCGAGTTGATTCGTTAATTGTTCCTATTGGTAAAGGTGAACTGGTTTGTAGAAAGCGGTAAAGTGGGTCGTGGTGCTTCGCCTAAACTCATTAGAGATTTACGATGTTCCTACACACAAAAAAGCTCTGTGCCAAGCCACGTTTGCTTAACACAGAGCAATGCTTTAAACTTCATACAGAACATGAGAATACATAATTTCCTGATTGGAGAATTTTATACCCTTATCGGCCTTGAACCGGGGGCAAGCGGTTTCAGTAACCGTTTTGCATTCATCTTAGCGCAGACTTGCCGGGTGCTTTTGCTGCTTAACTTCCAAAAGTTGCATTTTAGCGAAAAAGACTCTATTTTTCTAAACCTTAGCAGTACACTAAAAACAAAAGGTCGCCGGAAGGGAGTTGGCAGTATGAGTAGTCTGGAAGTTACGGTAAGGCTGGGGACACCTGAAGATGCCGGGGGTATTTTGGATTGTTTGGTATCCACTCTGGCTGAAAGGGTTTGGTTTGACCGGGATGAGAATGAAATGGGAATTACAGACCCCAGTGTCCTGGAAAACAAGATTCGCGAGTTCAGACTCGGGGAAAGGGCCTACATAGTGGCGGCCCAGGGTGATAAGATTCTCGGCTTTATCCTGGTGGTGAGGGGCGGCCTCAAGAGCACAAGGCACGCGGCGGACTTCGGCATGAGTCTCCTGCCGGGTTTCCGTGACAGGGGAATCGGAACGATGCTGGTCCAGGCCGCCCTGGATTGGGCCGCGGAACATGGAGTGGAGAAACTTTACTGCTGTACCTTTGACACCAACACCAGGGCTGTAAGGCTTTATGAGAAGTTTGGCTTTGTCCGGGAAGGGGTGCGGGTGAAACAATATAAGATAGCAGGAGAATATGTAGACCAGATAATGTTTGGCAAAATACTCAACTGATCGCGCACAGCAAAAACAGCCGCCGTAGGTGATACGGGGCTGTTTTTTTATCGTTTTCAAGGCCCCTTGGAGCCGGCCGTTCTGCAAGCCCGCTAATTGGCTGATAAAAAGATTGCATTTTTGGTAATTTTTTTCCTGCGGCAGGCAGGAGAACGGGGTTATTTATAGAATAAGTGGGGAGAAGTGGTGTAAAGTGGAGGACTTTACCTGCTTGGTGGGGTGAAAAGATGTCCAACGGGTTTATGGGTGAATTTCAGCACAGCATCGACGGCAAGGGGCGACTGATAGTCCCTGCCAAGTTTCGCGATGGCTTGGGGAACTGCTTTGTCGTGACCAAAGGCCTGGATAAATGCTTGTCTGTCTACCCTATGGACCAGTGGAAAAAACTCGAGGAAAAGTTGGCAGCTCTCCCCACCACGGATCCCAATGCACGGGGTATTGTCCGCTTCATCTTCTCCGGCGCCACGGAATGTGAAATTGACAAGCAGGGAAGAATATTACTCCCAAGCAACCTGAGGGAATACGCCAAGCTGGACAAGGATGCGGTCCTGGTGGGAATCTCCAACCGGGTTGAAATCTGGAGTAAAGATATTTGGGCTGAATACCAGGTAATGACCGAGGCCTCTTCCTATGAGGCGATGGCCGAGAAATTGACTGGGTTCAACATAGGCATTTGACGGCCGGGGTGACGTAAGTGGATTTTGTGCACGTAACGGTGCTGCTGCAGGAAGCGGTGGATTTGCTGGCAGTGACACCGGGGGGAACCTATATAGACTGTACCCTGGGCGGCGGGGGACACAGCAGTGAAATTCTGCGCCGCCTGCAGGGAAAGGGCAGGCTCATAGCCTTTGACCAGGACCCAAAGGCCATTGCCGCGGCCACAGACAGGCTCAGACAGATTGCGACAAATTTCACTATAATCAACAGCAATTTCAGTCGGCTGGGGGAGGTCCTCCAGGCTGAATGTCCGCAGGGGGTTCAGGGCATTTTGTTCGACCTCGGCGTCTCTTCGCCGCAGTTGGACGAGGCGGAACGGGGCTTCAGCTATATGCAGGACGCTCCGCTGGACATGCGCATGGATCCGGAAAATCCCCTGACGGCCTTGAAACTGATAAACGAAACGCCGGAACAGGAATTGAGCAAAATCATTTGGGAGTACGGCGAAGAACGCTGGGCAAAACGGATTGCTCAATTTGTCGCGGCAAGGCGCCAGGAAAAAACGATCGAAACCACCGCTGAGTTGGTGGACATAATTAAAGCGGCTATCCCGGCCGGGGCCAGACGGGAAGGGCCGCATCCCGCCAAACGCACCTTCCAGGCACTGCGAATTGCGGTAAACAACGAACTGGGGGTTTTTGCAGCGGCGCTGGATGCAGGGATTGACTGCCTGGCATCTGGAGGACGAATGGCGGCAATTACTTTTCACTCCTTGGAGGACAGGATCGCCAAGGAAAAATTCCTGGCCTGGAGCGGGCGCTGCACCTGTCCGCCGGAACTTCCGGTATGTGTCTGCGGAGCCAGGGCCAAGGTGAGAAACCTGACCAGGAAACCTCTGGCGCCAAAGGAAAGGGAACTGGAACTGAATCCGCGGGCCAGAAGCGCCAAGCTGCGGGCGGTGGAACGCCTGTAGCGGGAAGGCTTGTCGGGCTTGTCATATTTAAGCTGGGGGGGGAATAAGCTTGGTAGTAGCCCAGGAAAAACTCCGCTATGAGCAGCCGGAACTGCCAAAGTCCGGCAGGGTTGTGAAACGGAAAACCCGTAAGGTCAATAAGTTTAGACGGGCAAAAATCCTGGCGCTTTCCCTGGTGGTCTTGGGTTTTGCCTCCGGTGTATTTATTGCCGCCCAGTACGCCAAACTGGCCATCAAAAATTACCAGGTGGCAGAACTCCAAAAAGCGATTTCCGCCAAGCAGGCGGAAAAGCAGCAGCTGCAGCTTCAGATCAGCCAATTGAAGTCAGTCAGCAGGATTGAGTCAATTGCGGTAAACCAATTGGGTATGGTAAAACCGGACAAGTATGCGATCTTGGACTACCAGGACGGGCAACAATCAAAGAAACCAACGACGGTGGGAGCTGTTACCCCGGATGCGCGGCCGGCAGCGGCGCAAGAGCCCGAGGGTAACCCGGTAATTCGTCAGGTAGCCCAGATTTTGACAAATATATTTGGTTCACATGGGCGATAGGATCTACCAGAAG
>JAJZPO010000060.1 GCA_021811155.1 Bacillota bacterium
GCTCGCCGAGCATGCTAACGGCTCCTCCGTAATGCTTCTCTGCGCAGAAAGAAAATTCACCCTTGAGCTTACAGGTCTGTTTTCATTCATCAGCGGTGCCGTGAAGCGGCATGCAAGTCTGAATTCTCTTCAAAGAAAGGGAGGAATTTATCATGTTCGTTGACAAGATGGAACAATCCTTGAGACCGGCGGAGAGCGTGATGCCGCCATATCCGGCCAAGTACATCACCATGGCGTCGGGGGAGAAGATGGTGGTGCACCAGGCCAGCCGGGAAGATATACCCCACCTCCTGGAAGCGGTAAAGCCGCTGATGACAGTAGAAAAAGATTTTTATGATATTGTGGCCTCAAGGCTCTGCTCAGAACTTTTGGGCTGGTACCGCTACCGGGTGAAGGATGAATACTGCCTGGTGGGCACCATTAACGGTAGCATCGTGGGCATGGTGAACGGCCGGATGATCGATGAAAAAGCGGGCATGTCCTATCACACCATTGCGATCAGGCAGGGCCTGAGGATAGGAGCTCAACTATTCGCTGCCAAGATGGAGTATCACCTGGACTTTCTCGGACAGGAAGAGGTGTGGATTGTAGCAGAGAGCCCCAACGGTTTCAGGCGCTGGATGATTGAATACGAACTGGAGCCCCGGCCGGAGCAGTGGCACGAGCTGGGGGGAGTTCCTACCTATGTCCTGACCAAGGCCCTGTGGCAGAAACACAAAGCCGCCAAATGCGGCGGGCGCCGTCCCGTGCCTGAAACTATGCTGGAAACAGCTCAGCAAATGATACTGCCTGCTGCCTATGGACAGATTCCGGGGTACCAACGATGAGACAGGTGGGAATTGTCGGGGTGGGCCATACCAAGTTTGGCAAAGCAGGAGTGCCTCTCGTTGAGATGCTCTCTTATGCGGCCGTGGAAGCTATGGATGATGCAGGGATCAAGACCGGGAAAGGCCACGGGATTGACCAGGTCTTTGCAGCGACAATGGGCGGGGGCATGATCAACCGCCAGCACGGGGTGGCATCGGCCCTGGTGGACACTCTGAACCTGCGTCCGGCTATGGCGGAGTCCGTGGAAAACGGTCCCGCCTCTGGGGCCTCCGCTGTCAAACTGGCCTATATGGCTATAGCCAGCGGCATGTGTGACACCGCCCTGGTGGTTGGCGGTGAATTGATGCGGGTGGTTAGCGGCTGGGAAGCGACTGACTTTGTGGCCACTATGCTGCACCCCGAGGCAGAGTACAACTACGGCCTTACCCTCCCGGCTCTCGCCGGCATGTTTACCCGCCTCTACATGGAAAAGTACGGTGTGACGGAAAAAGACCTGGCCATGGTGGCGGTGAAAAACCATGAACACGCCATGCACAACCCGGTCGCCCATATCCAGTTGGTGCCGGATCTTTACTCCATTACCGAAGATGAGGATGCCATCATCATCAATCCTCATGTGGCAGAACCGCTGCACGTCTATGATGTATGTCCGGTGTCTGACGGGGCTGCGGCCCTGGTGCTTTGCGCTATGGAGGCAGGAGACCGTTTCCCGAAAAAACCGGTACGGATAGCCGGTATCGGCCAGGCCACAGACACCCATGCCGTGGCAGAGCGCGCTGTATCCACAGACCTTCTGGCCGTGCGCCTTGCCGCAGAGAAAGCTTACGCCATGGCAGGCATATCTCCCCGGGAAATAGATGTGGCTGAACTGCATGATGCCTTTGTGATTCTGGAAATCGCCGAGTCCGAGGAAGCCGGGCTCTTTCCCCGCGGCGAGGGGCATCTGGCCGTGCGCCGGGGGGATACAAAGGTGGGCGGTAAACTTCCCATCAACACCTCCGGCGGGCTCAAAGCAAAAGGACATCCGCTTGGCGCCACAGGAGTCTCCCAGATAGTGGAACTGACACGGCAGCTGAGGGGTGAAGCAGGGGGGCGCCAGGTGGCCGGAGCCAAAAATGCCATGGCAGTCAACTTCGGCGGTTTCGGCAACAATGTGATAGCAACAATTCTGACCACAGGGGGGCCTGAGAAATATGCAAGCGGAAATCTACGCATATAAATGTACTGCCTGCGGCCATCTCCACCATCCGGCCCACTTCGTCTGCGTCAAATGCGGCGGCCGCGAGTTTGAACAAGTGGCGCTGACGGGTGAGGGGACGCTCGTGACTTATACCCGGGTGTACAACTTGCCCGAGGGGTATATGAAGCCTTTTATCGCCTTCGGCATTGTGGAGTTTCCAAACGGCCTCAGGGCAGCAGGCCAGATGGGTACGGATGAGCTTCAGTTGGGCATGAGGGTCAGGGCTGAAGTCGGCGTGGTAAAAGAGGGCGTGGGCAAGGACTTTTACGGCTTCATCTTTCAGAAGGCCGAGTAAAGCCGGGGCGGGAACGGGGGTGATGCCTATGAGGTGAGCGGACAGATTGTATCGGCAGCGTCAGAGGAGATTCTGAACGAAAAGGGTTGAAGCTGCTTCCAAAAATCCCGGTGAAACCTGGTAAAACCTGCTCAAAATTAGCTAGTATTGTCTAAACTGTTGTCAGGGCTTACCCGAACATGGTATGAAATAAATAGAACGTTAGTTCGTCATACCGTGAGAAGGGAGGTGTCCAGGTGAAAACAATATTCCAGGGAGTAACTAAACGCTCGGTTGTATACTTAGCAAACAAGGAGGTGAAGAGCCTGGTTCTTGGCAGCATAACAGGAAAGAGGCCTTGGGCTTAGGGTAGAACCAAAAAACTTGAAAAGTCCTGTGTCGCAAAGACACGCAGTGAAAGTCGGGCACGGGTAGAATTTTTCAGGCGATGGGTAACACCCTCTTCCGGGCAGTACGTGAGTTTTTGACCATGGCGCACCAATACTTTTTTCGAGTGTTGGGCACCCGGAACATAGGCGAAAGTCTATGGCTCAGTAGCTGAATCCTGTGACGCTACCGCCCGTTTAGTCGACGGGTGAGAAACTGAATTAGAACTGTTTTACGCAGTTTAGTAGGTTTCAGAAACCAGGTTGTTAAAGATGGGAATTACCAAGCTGTATGACATCGAACAAGTGCCTCCAATTGGAAAAGCCATACCACTGTCTTTCCAGCACGTTTTTGCCATGTTCGGCGCCACCATTCTGGTCCCGCTCCTGACCAAACTCGACCCATCGGTAACCCTGTTTTGCTCGGGTTTGGGCACTTTGTTGTTCCATCTCATCACTAAAGGCAAGGTCCCGGCTTATTTAGGTTCATCCTTTGCTTTCATTGCTCCGATCATTGCCGCGGCCAAAGCCTATGGCGCCCAAGGCGCCCTGACGGGCATGATGGCAGCAGGTATCGTCTATGCCATCGTTTTTGCAATTATAGCTGTAGCCGGCCTTGACTGGATAGCGAGAGTACTGCCCCCGGTAGTAGTGGGACCGGTAGTCATGATCATAGGCTTAAGTCTCACTCCCGTAGCCATCCAGGAGGCCCAAAAAGGGCTGATTACAGCTTTCATCACCGCCGGAATTGTGGTGGTATTCAGCATTTTCGCCAGGGGATTTCTCAAGGTCATCCCGATCCTCCTGGGCACGGTGGGCGGGTACATTGCTGCTGTGGTGCAGGGACAGGTGAACTTTGACGCCATTAACCAGGCTTCCTGGATTGCCCTGCCCAAGCTTACCCTTGTGACCGGACATCTGCCTGTACTGACCTGGGGAGCCGTTAGCTTGATTGCTCCCATAGCCATCGCCACCATTGTGGAAGATGTGGGCCATCTGCTGGTGATCGGGGATACGGTTGAGCGGGATCTGATGCGTAAACCGGGGCTGCACAAGGTCCTGTTGGGTAACGGCGTGGCCACCTTTGTCGGCGGTTTCCTGGGCGGGGTGCCCCTTACAACTTATGGCGAAAACATCGGCGTCCTTGCCATCACCAGGGTGTTCAGCGCCCGGGTAATCCAGGGGGCTGCGGTAATTGCCATCCTGCTCAGCTTTGTGCAAAAATTTGGCGCCGCCATTCAAACCATTCCGGAACCGGTCCTGGGCGGAATCACCATCATCCTCTACGGCATGATTGCCGCCGTAGGCTTAAGAAACCTGGTTGAGAACCGGGTAAGCCTGGCCAATAACAGGAACCTGATTATCGTTTCGGTAATTTTTACCCTGGGCGTAGGAGGCATAGCATTAAACTTCGGCCAGTATTCCTTCCAGGGAGTCGGCCCCGCGGCTATCATCGGCATCCTGCTCAATTTGCTGCTGCCCCAGGACAAGGTAGAAAATACCTCGGTGTAATCGCTTAGGGTTTCGGGGTTTAGTGACCTCTTTCGCTAGGACAGCAAGAACCGTCCCCTTTGTCCTATAGGATAAAGGGGACGGTTCTTGCTGTCCTAGTTGGGGTTGATCTCAAGGCGGTAGTCCACTTTTGCCACTTTGTTGACGGTGTGGGAGACACTGCAGTATTTTTCCTGGGAGAGTTCTATGGCGTGGCGCAGCTTGTCTTCCGGCAAATCGCTGCCCCAGAAACGGTAAACCAGGGTGATATCCGTAAATACCTTGGGGTGCTCCTCTGCCCGGTTTCCCTCCACCTTGATCTCGAATTTATCCGGGCTGACCCGCATCTTTTTCAGGATAGACACCACATCCATGCCGGTGCAGCCTGCCACTGACATGAGCAGCAGTTCCATGGGCGCTGCGCCCTGGCCCTTGCCGCCTGCTTCAGGCTTGGCGTCCAGGGGAATATCCACCGGGTTTGCGCCCCGGCCGGTAAATTGCAGCCCATCTATGTAGCGAACCGTTACTTCCATTGTTGCCCTCCTTTGGCAGTTATTTCGGATAATATTATAGCTTAATTCCTTTTGACTGACTATATATGATATCCTAATTCCCTAAAAATAATCATATTTATAGGGTGAGACAAAAGTCATAAAAAGCAGCGTGTGAATAAGTATAATAGAGGAACGGAGTGATAAACAGGGCAGCCGGGATTTGAGGTTGCCCGCTGAAAGTGTTATAGTTTTTTTGGCAAAATTTGCGGAAAAAGGAGATGACTCATAATACATGGCAATCCGGGTAGGTATTAACGGATTCGGGCGCATTGGGCGCAATGTATTGCGAGCAGCTTTGAGGCGCTCTGACATTGAAGTCGCAGCGGTCAATAACCGTACAGTTGGGGACATCATGGCCCACCTGTTGAAGTATGATTCGGTCCACGGTATGCTTGACGCAGATGTTCGTTTTAATGATGGCAAATTACTCATAGACAGCCGGGAGATAAAGGTTGTGTCACATACGGATCCAGCCGGGATTCCCTGGGGTGACTTGGGCGTAGATATTGTCATCGAATCCAGCGGCAAGTTCAACAAAGGCAGCGTATGCCAAAAACATCTCTCCAACGGCGCGAAAAAGGTAGTAATCTCGGCTCCGGCCAAGGAAGAAGACCTCACCATCGTCATGGGTGTGAACGAAGAGAAATATGACCCGGCCAAGCACCATGTCGTATCCAACGCTTCCTGCACTACCAACTGCCTGGCGCCTTTTGCCAAAGTACTTAACTCCAGTTTTGGTATCAAACGCGGCTTGATGACCACCGTTCATTCCTATACCAATGACCAGCAGATTCTCGACCAGTCCCATAAAGATTTCCGCCGGGCCCGGGCTGCCGCCATGTCTATTATCCCCACCACCACAGGCGCGGCGAAAGCTGTAGCCCTGGTTCTGCCGGAGCTTGAGGGCAAGCTGAACGGGTTTGCTATGCGGGTGCCCACACCCAACGTATCCGTGGTTGATTTGGTGCTTGATGTGGAAAAAAGCACGAGCAAAGAAGAGGTAAACGAAGCGCTCAAAGCGGCCAGTGAAGGGTCTATGAAGGGGATCCTCGGTTACAGCGAGCTGCCTCTGGTATCCAGCGACTACAACGGCAGTTCCTATTCTTCCATTATTGATGCGCTTTCCACCATGGTCATAGATGGCACCATGGTAAAAGTAATCGGCTGGTATGACAATGAGTGGGGATATTCCACCAGGGTTGTTGACCTGGTTTCTTATATTGGGGCGCAAGGTCTGTGAACTACCCCCTTCCTCTTCCTGAAGAGGAAGGGGACTTCTCGCAAGCCTGGTTAAAGAGGCCGTCAGCCTGGCAAGGTTGGCGGCTTTTGATTGCGTTGCAACCCGCTGCAGCTTTGATACCGGGTTTCAACAGGCGCAACTCATAAGCACGAGAGCATTCTTTCACCATCAAATTACGACAATTTAACCGCCAATTCCTACAATTCGACAGAATCTTCTTATTAATGACAATATTCGCGATATATAATGAAACCACGGTCCATAATACAGAACAAAGATTAGGTCGGAGGGGAGTTGGTGTGTAAGAATCCGGCTGGCTAAGCCCGCACAGGGCTGAAGTGAACGCCTAGCGGTAGTATTGGGAGGAAGCTGCAAATGGAAGAAGAAAAATTGGAAGCATTGCTGCAGGAGACCCGGGTTTTTCAAGCCCCGGAGGGGTTCCGGCAGCAGGCAAACGTCCAGAGCACGGCGGTCTATGCAGAAGCTGAAAACAGGCTGGAGTTTTGGGCGAAACAAGCGGATCGTCTGGAATGGTTTGAACGGTGGTCAACTGTATTGGAGTGGAATTCCCCTTTTGCCAAGTGGTTCGTGGGCGGCAAGCTGAATGCGGCCTACAACTGTCTGGACCGGCATGTCAAGGGCTGGCGCCGCAACAAAGCCGCAATTATTTTTGAAGGCGAGAATGGGGACAGCCGCGTGCTCACTTACCAGGACCTGCACCGGGAAGTTTCCCAGTTTGCCAATGTGCTGAAATCCCTGGGGGTTCAAAAAGGGGACAGAGTAACCATTTACCTGCCTATGATTCCGGAAGCGGCCATTGCCATGCTGGCCTGTGCCCGGCTTGGGGCTCCCCACAGCGTGGTGTTCGGCGGCTTCAGCGCCGAGGCCCTGAGGGACCGGATTAACGACGCCCAGGCCAAGGTGCTGATTACTGCGGACGGCAGCAACCGGCGCGGCGGTGTTTATCCGTTGAAAGCCAATGCCGACGCAGCCCTGAACGGGGCCGGGTCCATTGAACATGTGGTGGTGGTACAGCGTACCGGTGGCCAAGTCAGCATGCAGGCGGGAAGGGACATCTGGTATCACGAAGCGATGAGCAACGCCTCAGTTGTCTGTCCTGCCGAGCCTGTGGATGCGGAGGATATGCTCTATATCCTCTACACCAGCGGCACGACGGGCAAGCCGAAAGGGGTGGTGCATACCACAGGCGGGTACATGGTTGGCGTTTCCGCCACGCACGAAATGATTTTCGACCTCAAAGAAGAAGATGTCTACTGGTGTACTGCAGACGTGGGCTGGGTCACCGGGCACAGTTACATTGTCTACGGCCCGCTGGCCAATGGCGCCACGGTGCTCATGTATGAAGGCACCCCGGACTATCCTGCCAAAGACCGCATGTGGCAGATCGTGGAGAAATACCGGGTAAGCATTCTTTACACCGCTCCCACCGCGATTCGCACTTACATGAAATGGGGCGCCAAATATCCGGAGAGCAGGGACCTTTCCAGCCTGAGGCTTTTGGGAACAGTGGGCGAACCTATCAACCCGGAAGCCTGGATTTGGTACCACAAGTATATCGGCCGGGAGCGCTGCCCCATCGTGGACACCTGGTGGCAGACAGAAACGGGCATGATCATGATGACCCCGCTGCCGGGCATTACCGCCCTGAAGCCAGGTTCGGCCACAGTCCCTTTCCCCGGCATCAAAGTTGAGGTCGTGGACAAGGACGGCAAGCCCGTGCCGAAAGGCAGCGGCGGCTATCTGGTGGTGAGCGAACCCTGGCCTGCCATGCTGAGGACAGTCTATGGCGATCCGGACCGTTATGTCAGCACTTATTGGAACAGGTGGCCGGGCATTTATTTCACCGGGGACGGTGCAAAATGGGACACGGACGGATATTTCTGGGTCCTGGGCAGGGTGGATGACGTAATCAACGTTTCCGGGCACCGTATAGGCACCATGGAAGTTGAGAGCGCCCTGGTGGACCACCCGTATGTGGCCGAGGCGGCATGCATCGGCAAGAACCACGAGATCAAAGGGCAGGCTGTTGCGGCCTTCGTTACCCTGAAAGAAGGGACGGAAGTCAAGGATGGCCTGGTTGAAGAAATGAAAGCCCACGTGACAGCCAAAATCGGCGCTATTGCCCGCCCGGATGATATTTTCTTTACGGCAGAACTGCCCAAGACCCGCAGCGGCAAGATAATGCGCAGGTTGCTGAGGGATATCGCCGAGGGCAGGACCCTGGGCGACACCACAACCCTGGCTGACGCTTCCGTGGTGAATGCCTTAAAGGAGAAATACGCCGACGAGGCCTGAAGCAAAGCAATTCCGACAAAAAACCGGACATAAGGAGGCATAATTCATATGGCTGTTGCAAGCGAAGTGCGTGATATTCCGATCGCAGATCCCGGCCCATTGGGTTTGGCCGGATTTGCCCTGACCACCTTTATTCTGAGCATGTCCAACGCCCAACTTGTGCCTGCCACAGTGGGAGCGCTGTTTGTACCCCTGGCCCTGTTTTACGGCGGCATCGCCCAGATGCTGGCGGGGATGTGGGAGTTCAGAAAGAACAATACTTTCGGCGCCGCAGCATTTACCTCGTATGGCGCATTCTGGCTGGCCCTCGCTACCATGATTATCCTGGAAAGCCTCAAAATTATTAGTTTTGGGACTTCCGGCAATGAAGCAGTGGGATTGTTCCTGATAGCCTTCACAATTTTCACTCTCTACATGTGGATTGGGACTTTTAAGCTCAACAACGCCCTGCTGGCGGTATTCAGCTTCCTGGTTGTCACCTTCGTGCTGTTGGACCTGTCTGAGTTCGGAGTAATTTCAAGTGTGCCAGGAGGAATTTTCGGTCTGATCACTGCCCTGTGTGCCTGGTATGCTTCCGCAGCGGGAATCATCAACCCAATATTTGGGCGCACGGTGCTGCCCACCGGTCCCCGCAAATAAGCAACCAGCACAAAAAAAGCTCCTTCCTGTGACGGAGCCCGAAGCAAAACCCGGTAGTCAAGAGCGGCTGCCGGGTTTACTTGTGCGACCCGAACGACCCAATAGAGCAAAGACTTTTTCAACAGGCCGGGGATCCATGAGGCCCCCCGAATCCGCTTGGCAAATCGGGGCAAGCACGAACATGTGAGAACAGGAAACCTAGTGGGTGAAGTCTGCGGCATGGGGGATTAGGGCTTGGTAGGTTTGCGGCGTTATCTCTGTCTGCCAGTGGCCGCTGAGTTTGGCTGCAGCAATAATCAGGAGCCAGGCGCCCAGTACGGCTATGGCGGCTTTTCTGGGTGTCAGGTATAGTTTGGCGAGAGGAGTGGTAAACCGCAGGGTGTCCGGCACAGGGCAGGCGTTTACACAATTCAAACAGCCCGTGCATTCCGGGGAACGCACCCTCTGAGCCTTGTCAACCGCTATCCGGTTGGGACAGGCCCGGGTACAGGCGCCGCACTTGATACAGGTCTCACGCCGGCGGGATATTTTCCAGGGACTCAAGATGCTTACAAGGCCCAACAAGGCCCCGTAAGGGCAGAGGTAACGGCACCAGAAATTTTCAAACAGGAGGGACAGGACCGCCAGCAGCCCCACAATCAGCAAAGCCGTGCCTGAGAGGTTCTGGAAGAACTGAAGCATTTTGACGTCTGCAATCATGTTATAGGGTGTATTGATAAAGCCCACTGCCGCGGGACCGCTCATAATCAGGAAAACCGAACTGAAAAAGAAGAAAAACAGGATGTATTTCAGGGAACGCAGCGGGTAGTCGAGAAACTTGGGTATATGGAAGGTGCGCCCGAAAAAGAATTCTCCCGCTTTGGCCAAACCTTCGGATGTGGTGCCGATGGGGCAGAGCCAGGAGCAAAAGGACTTCTTGAACAGAAAGGAAATCAGGAGCACCGCAAGAAAAATTACCAGGCCGGCGGGGTGGATTTTGTCAAACACTCCTGTGTAGAGCCAGGCGCGCAGAGAGACCAGGGCGCTGATGGGCAGAAACCCTTCCACACCGGCCGGGCGGCTCAGGACCGGGGACTGGCCGGAAGTGTAATTGTTCACAAATTGCACGAATTTGAGCCCGATGTAGAGGACAAAAAGGGTGAAAACGACCTGGATGCTGTTTCTGAGACGAGAGTTTTTAAGCACCGCTTTACCACTTCCTCAAGCAAATTTCGCACGGGTCATTGCTTATTCACATGTATTATATAGGAGCTGAGGCAGCAATCAAATGAAAAAAATCACATAACGAGAAATCTTCTTTGGCATTTATCTACTTTTGGCTTTTTGGCAAGGGACAAACCGCAAAATTCATATAATCTAGGGAATTGCAGGGAAATGGATGGAGGGGGCGGCATGCATAACCGGCGGTTGTTGAAGCTTGTAATTGCCAGTTTCATCTGCCTGGTTATCCTGCTGGTTTTGGCCGTGAGACTTACATCCAGACCGGATTTTTGTGTAAGCTGCCATGAAATGCAGTCTGCCGCATCCTCCTGGGAAAAATCAACCCATAGCCAATACCGGTGCGTCAGCTGCCATAAACTTAACCCTATACTTAAGAGCGCCATGCTCGTCAGCCACTTGAGACAGGCCCCGTTACAGCTCTCGGCACAGGCTGTTGCCTGTACCGCGTGCCATAATCTGAACAGAATTGTCACCCCTCCGGGCGACCTGATCATTCCCCACACTATGCACGTCGCAAAAAGTATCGCCTGCAGCAGCTGCCATGCGGGTGTAGGCCACCAGGACGCCTTGGAAACCACTCAAACTGCTGACATCAGCATGGGCCTGTGCTTCAACTGCCATTATAAAAAGGGCGGACCCCTAAACTGCCGCCAGTGCCATCGTAAGCCGCCCGTAACCCTGGCCCATTTGCAGCCTGACTGGACCCTGGAGCATGGCCGGGAAGCGGCCAAAGACCTGGCAGCCTGCAACAGCTGCCACAAATATACCCTGCTGCTGAACCCCGCCAAGAGTGCTACCCTCGAGCAGGTCCTGGCCTCTCCCGCTCTCTATGCCAAGGACAACGAATTCTGCGCAGGGTGCCACCGGCTCAGGCCTGCAAGCCACAACCCGTATTTTCTCCATGACCATGCTTTTTTTGCCGTCGACCGGGAAGATGACTGCCTGGTGTGCCATGAGTGGGACTATCCTCTCCCAACCGCTCAGGTGCCATACCTCTTCTGCCAGCAATGCCATGCCTACAGGGGCTGGGTTCCTCTCCCCTATAGCAAGTTGCGCTAAAAAAGTGAGCCTGTTGGTTTCCCAACCGGCTCACTTGGTATTTTAGTCTTTGCAGTCGTCCAATGGCCTGTCTTTTAAGGCGTACTCTTTCAGGGCATCGAGGCCGAGGCGGTCGAGCATTCTGCCTATGCGCTCCTGTCCTTTGGCGTTCTGCTTGTAATATTCGACAATCCTGTCCACAATTCCCAGCACTTCGCAGGGGTGGACATGCTCCACCAGCAGGTCCCCCAGCCGGGGCTTAACACCGCCGTTGCCGCCAACATAGATATGGAACCCTTTGGAGGTGCCCATGATACCCAGGTCGATGGTGGCCGAATCTGTGCATTTATTCGGACAGCCGCTGATGCCGATTTTGAACTTTGAGGGAAGTTCCATACCGTGGTAACGTTTATCTATTTCATAGCCTAAAGCTACCGAGTCCTGCTGACCCCGCTTGCAGAATGTGGTACCGGGGCAAAATTTGACACTGCGGACGCACAAGCCGGCCGCATGGCCCGGGTCCATGCCCAGGTCCTGCCAGGCTTTCTCCACATCTTCTTTCTTCAGCCCTACAATGGCCAGCCGCTGGGAAGAGGTAACCTTAATACAGGCCGCGCCGTATTTTTCTGAGACATCAGCCAGCTTGCGCAGCGTCGCCGGGTCTGTAATGCCGCCCGGTATGTGGGGAGCGATGGCAAAGGTGGTTTTGTCCCGCTGCAGCACTGCCCCCCTCGGTTGGGCTCCGGCTGCTGCTGCGGCGGACATCTGGCCGAATTCAGCCTGGTTAAGACTGTCGAGCAATACCTGCAGATCGTAATTGTGCATGCGGGCCGCGCCTTCGATGGACTCGTTGGCGGATGAAGGGCAGCCCAGGCACTGCATGCCTATGTCCCGCAGGATATCGGCAGTTTTCGGATTGGCATCAATTACGTCCTTTATCTTAGTATCCCTGTTGAAATGCATAGAAAATCCCCCCTTGTATGCTTGAATTAGTATTGCTAAACCATTGGTGGCTTATGCCAGCACAAGTGTCTAAGCTGGCTTGCTTGTACTCCTTTGGAGGGTTTGCTATACTGATACAGGGGAATTGGAGGAGTGGTTTTGCAGGTTTTAAACTATGTTCAATCCGTGGTGAACTTCGGTTTTTTCTTTTGCCTTGGGCTTTATGTTTATTACATGGTGGTCCGCATTGGCAAGAAAAGGAATGTGGACTTGCAGATGTGGCTTGTGGTCTGCGCCGGCTTGCTCTTGAGCATGTCAGGGCAGATTGTCGGCATAGTCCAGGGCAGTTACGGTTGGGCCCAGGTTAGAATCACCATCATCGCCTCCGCGATCCTGCTGACGCTGGCAGTGTGGACTATCTACCGCCGTAAACTGTGGCGAAAACAGGAAATCGAACCCAGGAAAACCAAAGGCGGGGGACAGGCCGGAAGCAAGAGCAAAACCAAATCTAAACCTGAGCCAAAGGCCAAGCAAAAACAAAATCAGAAGCAAAAGCCAAAGCGTTGAATTTCGCACATACCTGGAAGTAATGCAGCGATTTTTTTGCCAGGACGGAAAGAACAGTTGCACCCCGTATTCGATATAACTCAGCTGGAGTTGCCGAGTATATACTTTGCTGAGGTACAAAAAAGTCAGCGGGCTACCCGCTGACTCGATTCCGGTTTGGGTTTCCTTAAACGCCGGCTTCGGCGGAAGACTGGCCGGCGGCTGTTTCGCAGGTCATGAGCCCGTACTCCAGGCTTTCCACCAGAGCCTGGATGCTGGCTTCAATGATGTTTTCCGATACCCCGACCGTTCCCCAGGTGTCTCCGTGGTAACGGGTTTCAATCAGCACCTTAACCAGGGCGCCGGTGCCTGAGCTGCCGTCGATCACCCTGACTTTGTAATCGTCCAGCACCATCTCCTGCAGAATTGGAAAAAAGGGCTCCAGGGCTTTGCGCAGGGCTTGGTCGATGGCGTTTACCGGACCGGCGCCGTTGGAAACGACGTGAACCAGCTCGTCATTGACCCTGATTTTGACGATGGCTTCACAGGACATGGAGTCCTGACCGTCCCTGGCAATGAGTAAGCGGAAATCTTCAAGCTTGAAACTTGGCCTGAATACGCCCAGGTGCTTCTTGATCAGCAAATCCAGCGAACCTTCGGCGGCTTCGAACTGGTAGCCCTGGTATTCGAGCTGCTTCAGCTTGTTGAGCAGGGTGGTCAAGACCGGAGAGCCTTTGTCGATATTTGGCAGGTAGCGTTTGACCCGGGCCAGGATATTGCCCCGGCCTGCCTGGTCTGAGACCAGGATGCGGCGGTTGTTGCCCACCAGGGCCGGGTTGATATGCTCAAAAGACTGGCTGACCTTGATTACCCCGTCGGCGTGCATGCCTGCTTTGTGGGCAAAGGCGCTGCGGCCCACATAGGGCTGCTTTTCATCCGGAATCATGTTGGCCAGTTCGCTGATGAAGCGCGAAGTTGAGGATATTTGCGCCAGACTGTCGTTTGACAGGATTTTGTAGCCCAATTTCAGCTGCAGGTTGGGGATGATGCTCACCAGATTAGCGTTGCCGCAGCGCTCGCCGTAGCCGTTGAAAGTACCCTGCACGTGGGCTGCGCCCTGCTGTACGGCAATGATGGAATTGGCCACAGCCAGGCCGCTGTCATTATGGGCATGGATACCCAGAGGAGCAGGCACCAATTCCTTGACCCTGCTGATGATAGCCCCCAATTCCATGGGCATGGCGCCGCCGTTGGTATCGCAGAGCACGAGACAGTCAGCTCCTCCTTCCAGGGCGGCATGGAGAGTGGCGATGGCGTAGTCGGGGTCAGTCTTGAATCCGTCAAAAAAGTGTTCCGCGTCGTAGATTATTTCCCGGCCCCTGGACTTGAGAAAAGAGATGGAGTCACGGATCATTCTCAGGTTTTCCGGCAGCGTGGTCTGCAGCACATGGGTCACATGCAGGTCCCAGGTCTTGCCAAAGATTGTTACGGCGGGGGTCTGGGCCAAGATGAGCTGGTTCAGGACCGGGTCCTCAGCGGCAGGGGTATCGGGACGGCAGGTGCTGCCGAAAGCTGTAAGCTTTGCTTTGCTGAGCTTAAGGGACTTGGCCTGTTGAAAGAATTCAACGTCCCTGGGGTTGGCCCCAGGCCAACCGCCTTCTATATAATGGATGCCAAGCTGGTCCAGTTTCTTGGCAACCCGCAGTTTGTCTTCAACAGAAAATTGGACGCCTTCTCCTTGAGCGCCGTCCCGGAGAGTAGTGTCATAAAGTATTACTTGCAAATCCGTTCCCCTCCAGCTTAGCTGATACGACTGTTACTGACATTATATACTTGAGTAAATGTGTTATGCAACAGGAGCTTTTGAAAAAGAATTCAGAACTCAGAATTCTGAATTTTAAGGACTAAAGTAAGGAGCGTGCATGTATGGACAGATTGGCATTGGGAGCAAGAACCGCTGTGCGGGAGTGCCTGGGTGTTAAAGCGGGTGAACAGGTTGTGGTGATTACGGACGCCGGCACCAGAGAGGTGGGTGTGAGCCTTTGGGAGCAGGCCAGGGAAGCGGGAGCTGAGGCGATACTGGTAGAGATTATTCCGCGCAGCGTTCACGGCGAGGAGCCGCCTGCGGTGGTGGCGGAGCTGATGAGAATCTCCGACGTGGTCCTGGCGCCGACGTCCAAGTCCCTGTCCCATACCAAAGCGAGGCGGGAAGCCAATGCAGCCGGCACCAGGATAGCGACTCTGCCGACTATTACGGCAGATATTGCTGAGCGAACCCTGGAGGCGGATTATGCCGCGATTGCCCGCCTGAGCGAGCAAGTGGCGGCAGTCCTGTCCGAAGGAAAAAAAGCGCGTCTTACCACTGCGTTAGGCACTGATTTAAGCATGGATATTGAGGGGAGGCAGGGAGAGCCTGATACGGGACTGTATACCGAATCAGGGGCTTTTGGCAATCTTCCCGCCGGCGAAGCCTATATTGCCCCGGTGGAGGGTACAGCCTCTGGGGTGGCAGTAATCGACGGAGCCATAGCAGGGATCGGCCTCCTGGATGAACCGGTAAGACTGGTAGTCGAAAATGGATACGCCATTAAGATTGAAGGTGGAGCCGGCGCCCGCCAACTGGAAGAAATGCTGGCGCCCTTTGGTTCCGAAGGCCGCAACATTGCCGAACTGGGGATCGGGACCAATGACAGGGCCAGGTTGACAGGCATTATTCTGGAGGATGAGAAGGTGTTGGGCACGGTCCACCTGGCTCTGGGCAATAACGCCAGTTTCGGCGGCAAGGTGACGGTGGGCATTCACTTGGACGGAATCCTGACCAAGCCTACCCTGGAGGTTGACGGCAGGGTAATCATGCGGGAAGGGGAACTGACGCTATAGTAGTCATGCAAGTCTGAATTCTGACTACTGAATTCTGACTTCTTTCGTCCTAAGCATTTGCAGCTTTTCTGCGGAAAGGCTGCTCATTTTTTTGCCGTTTTCGCAAAAAACGTGCTTTAAAGGAATATGCGGAAAATGTGTCGAATATTTTACGGTCATGCTTGTAGCAAAAATTAAAAAGAAGTTAAAAATTTGTTCTAACCGTTGACTTCTAAAAGTCTTGAGTGTAGTCTTTAAAAGTGTTTTCGTGCCCAAATAAAAAACAGGAAGGGTTGGACTTGATGTTTGACCTGCACTGCCACATTCTGCCAGGAATCGATGATGGAGCGGACTCCTGGGAGGAAAGCCTGGAAATGGCAAGAATATCCGTGGACAGCGGGGTGCGGACTGTTGTGGCAACACCCCACATGTCCCCGGATCTGCATCCTGACCAGGTTAACAGCCTGGTTGCGGAATTTGAATTGCGCTTGTCCTCCCGGGGCCTGCCGCTAAAGGTCGTGCCCGGTATGGAAGCCCGACTGGAGCCTGAATTGCCGGAATTGCTGCGGGAAGGCAGGGTTTTGCCCTTAGCCGGCAGGTTTGTCTTGCTGGAATTGCCCCATTTTTCCCTGCCGGTTTATACGGGAGATTTGCTCTTCAGGGTAATGCTGGCCGGTTATCAGGTGATCCTGGCCCACCCCGAGCGCAACCCCCGCGTGATGGAGAACCCGGAGCTGGTTTTTGAGTGGGTAAGCAGGGGGATGTTGGTGCAGGTGAACTCCGGCAGTGTGCTGGGCAAATTCGGTTCCCGGGTCAGGCAGGCTGCCGAGAGCTTGGCTAAAGCCGGCATGGTGCATTTTCTGGGTTCTGACGCCCATGGGGCCGCCGGCCGCCGGCCCGATCTGGCTGAGGCAGTAAAGGTTCTGGAAAGATTGACTCCCAGGGCGCAGGAAATTGCGGCGCTGAACGGGGAAATGCTCTTGCAGGGAAAGTTTACTCCGCCGGAGGTCACAACCCTGCCTGCTGATCCAGGCCGCAGGAAACGATGGTGGCGCCGCTAACCGGACTTAGAACTTTTGGAGGTAGTGGTACCGAATATGAAAAAGTTAAAAAAGTTATTGCTATTTGTGTTATTTCAGGTGTTTTTCGGCGCCATGCTCGCTCCTTTTTTGATTTTTTGGGGTCCCTTCACGACTGTCAAGGCGTATGCCGTAGGTGCGGTGGTAACTTCCAGGCATCCTCAGTTTATCAAACTGTTTCTCAGCGACGCGCAGGTAAAGCAGATTCTGCAGACCGAGGAACAGCGTGAGGAGGCTGCTTCAACCGGCGGGTCAGGCGCAACCCAGACCACTAATGTGGTTAATACAGGAGGCATACAGATCAAGGATATCCGCGGCAGGACTTACCGTGGTAAAGTCATGTTGATTCAGGATCCCGCCAGGGTCCAGGTAGCAGTAACCAGCGCCATGGGTGAGTCAGGGGAACGGGTGAGCGAGATGGCTAAACGCCTTGGGGCTGTCGCGGCCATCAATGCCGGCGGCTTCAACGATCCCAATGGCAAGGGCAACGGCGGGTTTCCAATGGGCGTGGTAATCCACGCCGGCAAGGTTGTCTATGACGACTCCAACGGCGGGCCTCAGCCCCTAATCGGGATTGATGCCAAGGGCAAACTGGTGGTGGACACCCTGACCACTAATCAGGCCCTGGCCCGCGGCATTAAGGAGGCCATCAGCTTTTACCCCCCGCTGGTAACAGACGGCCGGGGTGTAGTCAAAGGAGACGGGGGATGGGGCGTCGGTCCCCGCACCGCCATCGGGCAGCTGGCTGACGGCACGATAATGTTTGTGATAATTGACGGAAGGCAAATCCAGAGCCTTGGCGCCACCTTGCGGGATTTACAGCAGATCTTCCTTGACTATGGGGCTGTGACCGCAGTCAATTTGGACGGTGGTTCTTCCACCACTTTGTTTTACGACGGACAGATTATTAACAAGCCGGCAGATATTTTTGGCGAACGCTATGTACCTACAGCCTTCGTTGTTATGCCCAAGGAGTGATAAAGAGTGCGCAAGTTGAGAACCTTTATGGTTTGGGGTTTGATTTCAGTACTCATGCAAGTTGGCTTTCTCTATTATGTGGAGCGTCAGATAGACGCGGGCTCGGTCTCGGCCGCGCCCCAGCCGCCGGTGATTGTGCAGACCACCCTCGAATTGCCTCAAGCTGACGTAAAAAACCTTCAGGCCTCCTACCACAAGGACTATTTGGCTTATACCGACAGCCAGGGGCTTAAGGTAGTGGATGTCAAGACATCAAAAGTTGTGTTTAAGGAAAACAAGCCGGTCAAAGGGCAAATCCTGGATTACCACTGGCTGCCGGACCGAAATATCCTGTTGTTTTTTGTGGCTAAACCCAATCCCAAGCCAAAGCCAAAGCCGGTAGTTGAGGTACAACCTAAGACAGAGGTCCTAAATAAAGAGGATCCACAGGCCAAGCCGCAGCCCGCTCCATCCCGGCCCAAGCCGGCGCCTTATTACAACCCTCAGGTCACCGAGCTTTATTCCGTGGATTTTGGTTTTTCGCTGGACGCCGGTTCCGGACCTGACAGCCGGCTGGAAAGTGTCCTTAGCGGCTTCCCGGCTGGGGGGGTCATTCAAGCGGTGGATTTTTCGACCTTTACCAACTTGATTTACCTCACGGTAAAGACCAGTTATGGCCAGATCCTGTACGAAATTGACGTAATGCGGAACATCAGCCAACTGCAACGCTCCGGCGAAAAAATAGTCCGCATCTCCACCTCGGACAAGCGAGGCACCCTCTATGTTCAGTCTGTATTGTACGGAGTGCCGCAGATTATTGCGGTAAAACATGCTGTGCGGCAGCAGCTGTTAAGGGGGAGTCAGTACATCCTTCTGGGCGAGGCAGATAACAAGGTTATGGTCGGAGTACTTGAAGGGGACAGTCTGGTTAAGGTCCTGAGCATCCCGGATACGGGTCTGAAAGATAAGACTTCGGATAAAACCAGCCTGGAATGGCAGGGAAACATTCCCTGGAAAGAGTACAATGTGATTTCCGGCAGCGGTGATTTCCTGGTCTTTTACGGTAATGACGGCGCTGTGGTCCTGGATAAAGGCAAGCAGAGGACAGTCACTTTTAGCGGAAAAGAGAACTATCTGACAGCCGACGGCAGGGAAGTAATGGAACTTACCCCGAATGCGGACGGCACAGCCAAAGTGCTGTTTAAACCGTTATAATCCTGATATAATGCTGAACAAGGCGAAGGGACAGGACCTTTTTTAACAGGGGTCCTGTCCCTGAAATTCTCCTGCCGACCCTGCCGTACGCACTGCAGGGTGATATGCTTGGCGCAGCCCCGGGGCAATCAGCTTTGCTGTTGGTTGAGGCTGTTGCTTTGGGTCAAATAGGTCAGACGGCTGTTGAGCATGTCCACATGGCGCTGCATGTCGCGGGAAAGCTCCTGAAACATTTGCTTGGCGGACTGGTCCTCGGTTGACTGGGCAAAGACCTGGTAAGTGCCAAGGGCGGATTGGGCGCTGGCTACCGCTTTTTGCAGATCGGCTTGTACGGTCAAAGTGTTCCCTCCTTAAATTGTTTTCGGCTATAGTATGGTGCAATAGTTTTTCAATTATTTGCCCAATTATTTGCGCTGCAATATTAGCTAAGGCTGAGGGCCGCGGTCACTGAAGCAGGCAGCCAACGCCCAAGTCTTCGCCAAGAAGCTCCCGCTTCTTAGCGAAGCGTAAGCGGGGATAGTTGACATTGGAGTGGACACTGGGCTAGAAAGCAAGCCGGAAGGCCAGGCGGGTTGCCAGCGTTAAGCTGTTATCAGACAGGAAGATATTTTCTACATAAAGCCTTGGGTCTTTGACAGCTGGGGGCAGATTGCCGCCAATTAACTCCTGGGGATTGACAGTTAGGCGGAGCGGCTTGCCGTCTAAGTGAACGCCAGCCGGCAGGCGGGACGCGATATAGTAACCTGCCAAGGTCCGGGGCAAAGGGATGCGGCCAAGTTTGATATCCTGTACATCGAGTATCAGGTCGCCGTTAGGAGAAGGCCTGGGGAGAGCGGACAGATGCACTCCCAAAACGCGTCCCTGCCGGCTTAGGGCCAGGTCGGTTACAACCGCTTGCCCTGATATGGAAGTGGATGATCTTACAGGAGTTAGCCCGCTGTCGCGAAGTTTAAGGCTCAGGCTTTGAAAGATCACTGCATTCAGTTCAGCAGCGGAAAAGTGCAGGTACAGGCGGCCGTCCCCCGTCAGGAGAGTATTGACCAGGGAGGCCTTGGTCTTGGTTATAATGTTCTGGATCTGGATTTGCTGCTGGACCGGGTCCGCGGCCGGAATCTTGGCAGCAGGGGAAACCAGGTATGGCCAACTTAAAAACAGACTTACGGTAAATACTAAAAATATGGTTAAGATTTTCAGCGCTGCAATCAGGACAGGCCTGCGCCGTGGTTGGGATCCGCTTGGTGGTTTAGCCATCTCATACCACCTCTTGTCCTAGCTGATAATACCTTATGCAGCATTTCGGAATTCAGACATGCATGCCGCTTCACGGCACCACTGATGAATGAAACAGGCCGGTAAGCTAAGGGTGAATTTTCTTTCTGCGCAGAGAAGCATTACGGAGGAGCCGTTAGCATGCTCGGCGAGCGACCGAA
>JAJZPO010000061.1 GCA_021811155.1 Bacillota bacterium
CCCACTTTATTGAAATCCACAATAGACTGGGCCACCCCGGCCGTATTGATCGCATCCAGACAGAAAACCGCGTTGATGTCCGGCTGCCGCAGGACCGCCTGGGCAATCTCCTCTGTGCTTAAGATCTCCATTTTCGGCGTATAGACCTTGGCCACCTCGATCCCGGGCGCAGCTTTAAAGGCGCTGAGAAAACCGTTCATGATCATGTTCTGGGTTGACGCATCCTTTTCCAACTCGCTGCTCATGATTACCGCCACTCTGGCTTTGCCGTGCACGGCGTCATTTAACAGCTTGCCCGCTTTGGCCCCCAGCATGAAGCTGTTGGAACCAACGAAAGCCTGGCGCCGGCTGTCTTTGGCATCATCCTCGATTGTCACCACTGGAATCCCCTGCGCTGTGGCATTATTGATGAGCGCGATGAAGTCCGGATTATCCACCGCCGGCGTGATGATACCGTCCACACGAGAGAGTGTGGCAATGTCGATGTACTTTCTCTCTTCCTCGTTATTGTTGAATTGCGGCGCCCGGAATTCAATAGCTACATTGGAATCCTTCGCAGCATCGAGCGCCCCTTGACGCACATCCTGCCAAAAGGGGTCAACCGAATTCTGCAAAATCATATAGAAATGATATTGCGGTGTTTTACCGCTGACGTGGTTTTCCCCTTGCCTGGCATAAAACAGGGCAATGTTGAGTACAGTCAACAGCAAAAAGGTCAAAAATATCCCTGCCCGGGCCTTTGGCCTGGGCGCTTCGCTGCCGAAATCCGGTCTTTTCACCGTTCCCATCCTTCCTTGACGGCATATCTAAGCTGCAGGATAAACACTTTCCGCCCAAAGGGTGCCGAAACTCACTACGAAAAAACTTCGTTTTATTTCTATGAACTCCTTCAAAATAACAATAGATTCTTTATAATTACCCACATTTCGGCACAATGACAAAAAAATTTTGGGCCCAGCCTTGTGCGGACTGGACCCTTGCGGTCTATGGCTTTGGCGGGATTGCGTTAAACTTCAAATCTTTCAATCTGCTGGCGCAGCTCTTCAGCCATTTTCGCCATGTTCTGGCTTGAAGCCGCTATTTGCTGGATGGAAGCCGACTGTTCTTCAGCTGCCGCAGAAATATTCTGCATTTGAGCAGCGGTATCCCTGCTGACTTGCTTAATCTCCAACACTGTGTCTACAATTTGCTCACTGCTGCCGGCCATCTGCTGGATATTGGCGGAAACCTCCTGAATTTGCCTGGTGACCTGGTCAATCAGGCCGGTTATCTGGGCAAAAGCCTCTCCGGCCTTCCCGACTACCGCGAGACCCGTCTTGACGTTGGTAGCGCCATCATTCATAGCAACAACAGCGTCCTGAATGTTTGCCTGGTTTTCCCTGATCAAGTCTGCTATTTGCTTCGCAGCCTGCTGGGATTGTTCCGCCAATTTGCGGACTTCGTCCGCAACCACGGCAAAGCCCCTGCCCTGTTCTCCGGCGCGGGCCGCTTCGATGGCTGCGTTTAGGGCTAATAGATTGGTCTGGCCCGCTATTCCGGCTATGACGTCTGTGATTGCACTGATTTCTTCCGCATCGGCTGCCAGCTTGTTAACAGCCGCCTCAACCTTGTCGGTGCCCCTGCTGATATTGTCCATCTGCTCAACCGCTTTATTTACCGCTGCGAGGCCATCCTTTGCTGAAACAGCAGTGCTTTCGGCCAGTCCAGCCACATTGTTGCTGTTGGCAGCGACCTGCTGCACACTCGAGGCAATCTCTTCAATTATATTTCCGGCAACATTGGCTGCTGCCGACTGCTTTTCGGCGCCAACAGCAACACTGTTGATAGATACGGCTACCTGGTTTGCTGCTGCGGCATGCTGCCTTGAACCGGCAGTTAATTCTTCCGACAACGCCGCTACCTGTTCGGCGCCGGTCTTGGTGTGCTGGACAAGCGTTTTCAGGCTTTCCACCATCGCCGCAATACTGCGCTCCAGTTCACCAATTTCATCTGCCGAGCTGACACTTGAAAACTCGACGTGCAAATTGCCTTTTGCCACCCTTTTCGCCACTTTGGTGACCCTGAGGATTGGTACCGTAATTTTCTTCGCCATAAATAGACCCAGTCCGATGGCCAGGGCCAAAGACACTGCCAACAATGCCAGGGTTATCAGGCGCAGCCAGCTTGTCTGCCTGTCAGCATTGGCTTCAGCAGTCCCAACTTCGGCCTGGTTAATTTTAGCCAGCTGGTTAAAGATTGCCTCCAAATCTTTGCGGGCAGAGCGTCCTTCGCTGAAAGACAAGCGCTGGGCTTCGGCAGGCTGCCCCGCCTGATAAAGGTCTATCACCCGATGGTTGATGTCGGTAAACTTGGCGTGGCTGTCGGATATTTTGGTCAGGAGGGCTGTCTCTTCCGCGTTGTCGCTCACCATGGGCTGAAGCAGCTTGATCCTGTTTCTGACCTCTTGGGCCTTCTGGTCGATTTCGTTTTTGAACTGGACGTCGCCCGTCAACAGAAACCCGCGTTCATCGTTGGCCTGCCCGGTAAAATAGTACTGGATTTCGCGCAGGTTGACGATGATGGGTACCGAATCCTTGAGCACCAGGCCATAGCTTGATTGGGTTTGTTTAAGCCCGTAAACCGATACCACCCCTAAAATGATTAAGATGACCGAGACCAACAGGTAGCTTGCAGCCATTTTACCGCGTAATCTCAACAACCTCACTCCTCTTACTCTGGTGCGTTTGGCTTTTACTAACAATATATTAGTTAAATATTGACAAAATCCTGCAGAAAAATCGAATCTCTCCAATTTTTTCCCTTTTTCGGACTTTGTCTCCAACAAGAGAATAGGCAGGGGACCGCTGCGGTCATCCCCCGCCTATTCTCATCTGTAATCTTGAGGCCTCTTGAAGCTATTGCTTTGAGCGGTTTGGCATCACATCACTTGCCATGGGTCAGTTCTCCGGCCGCCTCAGAACGTTTGCTTGGCGATGTTTTTACCCCTCTAACCGGCTGTAACAGCTTTTCGTAAATAAATCCGCCCAGCCCCGCCCCCAGAAGGGGTCCAAAAATCGGTACCAGGAAGTAAAAGTCTCCAGGCAAGGCGGCATTACCCCAGCCGGCAAGATAAGCAAATAAACGCGGACCGAAATCCCGGGCGGGGTTCATGGCGAAACCGGTCAGGCTGCCAAAGGAACTCCCCAACAGGGCTACTGTCAACCCGATGATAAGAGGTCCCCAAACACCCTGCGGGATGGTTTTATTGCCGGAATCCGTCACCGCGAAGATTACCAGAGTTAATACAGCGGTCAAGACTGTTTCCACCAGCATGGCTTCAGTATAAGTCAGCCCCGGCGCTGCGCTAGTGAAAAGAAACTGGGGCAAAGCCCCGCCCCCCTCCGGACTATGGTGCGTCGCCAGACTGCCCTTATACAGGATGTATGTCAAGGACCCGCCGCCGAAAGCCCCGGTAACTTGGGCCAGGATATAGGGCAGGACTTTGGCAACCGGAAATCCCCGCCAGGCAGCCATGGCCAGGGTGACAGCAGGGTTGAGATGCGCCTGGGAATTAGGGGCCGCAAGATAAATGCCCGCCGTGACCCCCAGCCCGGTTATCAGGGCAAGTTCAAAAAAACTGTGCCAGGCGTGAAAAAAGATGCCTGCCCCGGCCACCCCGGTGGCAAAAAAGAGCAGCGCCAGGGTGCCAAAAAATTCAGCCAAGAGTTCCCGGCTGCTAACTAACCTGTTCATCTTTACTGCCCTCTTGAATCAATGCTGAAATTACTTCACCGGCCCGTTCTGCCATCTTGTCAATGGCCAGCTGCGATTTGGGGCCTAGTTTGCTCCTTTTTTCGCCATGCAGGGAAAGCTTCTCCTGTTTCAGGATATCCGGCAAATATACTTCCGCATCCACCTGGCCTCCCTTATCCAGGACTATCTTACTGGCGCAGCGGTCCTTGCACCCGTTTAATACCAGTACCGGATAATCGTTGACAAAATCAATATCTTCCTGAATATTGGCGGCCAAGGCGGGCATGCACACCAGTACAGTTTCATCCGGGTACATGTCCTCCACCAGCTTGTACCCGGCTTCCCGCACAACCGGACCGAAAATCTGGCCTACACCGGCACACGGTGTGACTGCGACTTTGTCTCGCTTCTTGTCCATGTTCCATCCTCCTTTTGTCATATTCACGCTTGAGTCATTTACCTTCGCTCAGGCCTGGATCAAAAGCGTCTCCCTTGCCGTTGACTCATACCCCCATGGGGTATATGTAATATACATATGCTATATTATGCAGGTCGGAATGTCAATAACCTTAAGCCCCTTTAGATTCGCTCTCCTGCCCTTTAGGATTAACGTTTTGCGGCATATTTTTGCGTTTTAGAAGAAAAAAACAAAAACCGCCTCAATCCAGGCGGAAATCAGTGTCCTGATTTTCTTTTTTCCTTCAGTTTGGCCAGTTTCCTGGTGATGGTGGATTGCTCCACTCCGAGGGCTTCGGCAGCTTTATAGGTATTGCCATACATAGCCAGCGCCTCCTCTATCAGCAGGCGCTGCAGTTCATCCACAGCTTCCTTCAGAGGCATAACTCCTGTGACCTTTACACATTGACGCTGCACCCCCGGCAGCAGTTTTTCCGGCACATGGCGGCAATAGATGATTTCGCCTGGGCTAACCACGAACAGCCTCTCCACAATATTTTCAAGTTCCCGCACATTGCCCGGCCAGGGGTAGTTGAGAAACAGCCGCAGCGCTTCCGGCGCAAAGGTCTTGCTCACTTTGAACTTCTGCGTAAATTTTGCCTGAAAATGGTGTATGAGGGGCAGAATGTCTTCCTTTCTTTCCCGCAGCGGCGGGACCAGAAGCGGGATAACATTCAGGCGGAAGTAAAGGTCCTCCCGGAACTTGCCGCTCTCCACCATCTTCTCCAGCTCGCGGTTGGTTGCGGCAATAAAGCGGACATCCACCTTTTTCGCTTTTACGCCCCCAACCCGCACAAATTCCTGCTCCTGAATGGCGCGCAGCAGTTTGACCTGGAGTCCCAGGGGCAATTCGCCGATTTCGTCGAGGAACAGCGTCCCGCCATGGGCCAGTTCAAACATTCCCAATTTTCCCTGGCGGCTGGCTCCGGTGAAAGCGCCGCCTTCGTAGCCAAACAGTTCCGATTCCAGCAGGTTCTCGGGAATTGCGCCGCAATTAATTTTTACAAAGGGTCCGAGGGAGCGGGAACTTTGGTCGTGAATCAATTTCGCCAGAAGTTCCTTGCCCACACCCGATTCCCCGCTGATAAGCACGGTGGAATCTACCCGGGAAACCCTGAGAATCAAGTCGATCAGGCCCATCATTTTCTGGCTGTAAGTTATAAGGCCCGCCCGGCGTAAAAGAAGGGTCCGTTCCCGGGCCTGCTCGTCGGCGTCCTCTGAGGGTTTATCCGGCTCCGCTGCAAGAAAGTCCGCAGCCTTGTTGGTCGGTGCAGCGGCATCGCTTTGGTTTTCCGCCTTGCCTGCGGCATCGGGTTGTACTTCGCGCTGGGACGTTTGCTGACGCAGAACCCGTTCCAAGTCTTCCCTGATCACTACTCCCAAAAGCTGCTTTTTACTGTTGACCACCGGCAGAAGCGGAAAATTCAGGGCCAGGGCTTTCCGGGCCGGAAAATTCTTGCTCACTGCAGGCGCCAGTCTGCTCATCACTTTCCCAGGCTGGTGTGCGGTGACACCTCCAGCAGCCGGTTATCCCAGAACACCACTCCCTGCAGCTTATGATCCTTGTCCACTACCGGCAGTCCCGGTAAACCGGAATTCTGTAAAATCTCTATAGCCTCACCCACAGTCTGGGTCATCAGAAAAGGCTCAATACCCCTGGTCATGACCTGGCTGACAGAGATCAAAGGCTATCACTCCTTGTGAAATCTTTCTAAATCATTGTACTGTGGTATAATCAGGAAAACCACAAATATTTGCCAAATGGTTGATTTTCCCGGTCGAAAACCCATTTTTTCACAACTATCAGCAGAATCACAAGGCTATGGGAATTATTTCACAGTGGGCAGTTCCATTCTGTCCTTTAATACATCCGTGGCGACTCTTTTCAGGGATCGCTGCAAATCCATACTGGTTTTCTGCAGCCAGCGGTAGGCTTCACTTTCGTTCATACCGGTGCAGGCCATTACCTTGCCTTTTGCCCGGTCCACCAGTTTGCGGACCTCCAGCTCTTCTTCCAGCTCCCGATACTTCTGCTGCAGTCTAGCGATCTGGCGAAAGTTATGGCTTGCCACCGCCAGGGCAGGCGCAATTTCCAGGACACCCAGGGGGGTAAAAACCACACCTGCTGCTCCTGCCCCTACTACCCGGTCCAGCAGGTGCTGCTCCTGGGGACTGAGGATGGCCACAGTCGGTATCTCTCCCTCCAGACCGAGAATATCCAGGAGGGCCATTCCCCTTCCCGCCGGCTCCAACAGCACCAAATCAGGCTGGACTCGCCTGATCAGCCTTAACCCGTCTTCAGGATTGCCGCCTTCCCCGACAACCTGATAACCGAGGGCCGCCACGACTTGTTTAACCTCGTTACGGACCTGCCCCTCAGCAGCAATGATCACCAACCGTTGCGACTTCAAGCAGTGAAAACCTCCTCCGGGCCGGCCTGAATTTAAACACCCCAAAGCCGGTTGACTTTGGGGCGTCTTTGCCTATGCTCGTATCTTCCGTTACCTGAATCGGGTGCTTACGCCCTCGTTCCATGCTAGTATAGCATTATCCGGGCAAAAAATTCAACCCCTGGCCCTCCATGCTTCCTCCTGTGCCGTTATGCCGCCGCTCAGGCAAATTAAGAGATGAAGCAAAGGGCCAGCCCCAGAATGACAACGCCGCTGGCCAGATAAAGACCATTTCTGCAGCATGTTGGGCGAGGCCTGCAGGAAAGCGCTTTTAAGGCAGGGAAATATGGTTTGGCTCCAGACCAAAATACATGCCGGTAACACAAATGAGATTTTCTCTGCCGCTTAACGGCTCGATTACCTTTGCCCGCCGCAGCGGCCTGGTTCCTTCCCGGTAAATTAAGAGCGGTACAGGATCCGCCAGCTCCGGCTGGAACTGAAAATTCCGCCGCGAGGCAAACTCAGCCTCAGCCAGTTCGGTTAAGCTGCTGAGGATTACCTGGCGGCACTCTTCCTCTTGCATCTCCCGCCACCCGGGGGGAACCAGTTTCTCCGGCAGTAACGGAAGCTCTCCGCCCAGCGGCAAAGGCCGGGCCATCAGGGGCGGGCGGCCTTTTTCCAGTTCTCCGGCGGTTTCCTTCAATGTCCTGCCCAGCCTGACCAGCTCCCAGCGGGCTGACAGGCACTCCCGCCGCAACTCTTCCATGTCTGCCGCTGGGACCGGAATTTCCTCCGTTCCAAATTCCCGGGGCAGGTCATCAACCGGCGGCCGGACAGTCTGACCCTGCAGCCGGCGCTTCCAGGGGCCAAAGTCCGGTCTTGAGCCAATGACCAAGAGCAGCAGAACAGTCAGGCTGACAAGGCCAAAGAGCCAAACGAGCCAGATTGGAATAATCTGATTAGACGCAAGCCGGTAAAGTGCCGCTGCGGCAAAGATGCCCAGCAGGGAAGCCCTGGAAATCTTGACCCGGCCCCTACGTAAATCAGCCTGTTCCATCATTAGCATCTCGGTATCCGCCCGGGGGACAGGCGCCGAATCGCTATTGCAACCGGTCCCGCCCTGCTTTAAGCCGGCCTGCTCTGGAACCCTCTCCTTTTGTTCAAGCCAGTTTTCCAGTCCAGCCAAAGCCGCCAAGGCTTCTTCCGGATTCCTGCCGCTTAGTTTTTGCTCCAATTCCTGCCTGAACCTGGCCGGAACCTCTGTTAACCCTGTTTCAAACTCAGCCGAAAGACTCTGGCTAGTGGCGCCGGTTCCAGGGTACAGTTCGTGTTCCTCCGCTGCGCATCTCCGTGCTGTCCGCAGCCTCATGAGTCTGTCAGCTTGCTGCCTGAGCTGCCGGGCCGCCTGGCGGTAAAGCGATTCCTGCGAGGGGAGGTAATAGCAATCCATGCCAATGGCAGCCAGTTTAGCTTCCTTCTCATACATGCGAATCAGGCCAAGTTCCCGCAGCAGAAGCGGTTCGTCGCCGGGAACAATGCTCAGCCAGAGTGCGCGGGCCACAAGGCTGACTAACTCAGATTGCTCTATCTTGCTCCCGTCCTGCAGGTAATTGTCCAGCAGAAAAATCCTTCCCCTGTAGGCATCGAGAAATTCATCCGAGCGGTAAGTCTCCAGCATCCTGTTCAGGACAGATTTCTGCCCGGCATCCTTTCCGCCCATGAGGGCCAGAACAGTGACGGAAGCCCCGGTGAAGCCCAGTTCAGGCGACCAGGCGTAGCCGGTGCGCACGAGTTCATTCAGGACCGCGTCCATACCCAGGCCCCCGGGGGATGAGCCCAGCCTGCCCGCGAGAAAGACATTGATTTCCAGCGGACCGCTGCTCCGTCTGATGCTCACCCGGGCTTCTGCCTCAGCCTGCTGCAGCAAACTTCCCGCTTTCAGCCGGTTTACCGCCGCCTGGAGATTTTCCGTCCAGACAGATCCCGCGCTCCCATCCAAAGGAAGGACTTCCACCAGCTCCTGCAAAGGCTGAGGCAGAGACTTCAGGTATTTTCTGGTTTGCTCAATCACTCTGAGGCCCGCTCCCCCTAACCCGATAAGCAGCACAGGACTAAAACCGGGCTTATCCATAGGCCCTCTCCCGGCTTAACCGGCCGGCAATAAACAACTTCAGGGCCTGGGCCTCTTTCAGCATCATGTTCTCACCGCCAAGCCTTTGCAGATAGTCTTCCAGTTCCTGCTTAACCCGCTCCCGGCCCGACTGTTTCACCCTGTCCGCTATAAAACGATTGATCAGACTGATAAAGGAGCTGTTTTCCGCCAGTCCCGCCATGGCGCTCTCACGCGTTGCCCCGAGAAAGGCCGGATCGCCGCGGCGGGGCACCGCGGTAAACAATGCATTGCGCAGCTCATCCCAGTTCACCGGTTTCAGGGCGGCCATGGTCTTGTAGCGGTATTCCCAGCCCAAAGGACCCCAGACAAGGGCAAAGAAGTAGCCCTCGCTGTTTTCCGCTATCAAGCCGTAGGCAGAGGCCAGGGCAAAGAACTGGCTCACCCGGTCCCTGTATGGGTCCAGCTCCGGCAAGTACTTAAAATGTTCGTGCAAGTGGAGGGGAAATTCTTTGCCGCGCAGGTACTGTTCGTATTGGAAGCAGTAATCCTTGATGCCGCTAAGATAGCCGGCAAAGGCTCCGTGGCTGCTGACCGTAATATCGATAGCGTAAGGATAGCAGGTGTTCACACAGTCGATGCCCCGGGTGGCGTCGCTGCGGTCCCTGGCCCAGGCAGTCACCTCGGGGGGGAAATCAGCTCCTTCTTTAGCTATACCGATCAGGCAGGTTTGGTTATAGTACTCGCCATGCTTTAGGTGAGCCGTCCAAAAAGGCCGGCAAATCTCCCGCAATTCGTCCAGAAGATCAGCCCACTTATCTCCCGACCCAAAACGCATCCGCAGGAGGTTAACGATGTCCAGTTTTTCCAGGGCCTGAAAATAGCTGGCACAGACCGAAGTGATTCTCTCCTTTAACCCTGTCCCACTGAGAGACCATATCCGCTCAGACACTTCCTGTAAATCCCGCGGTCCATAGCGGCGGTAAAACTCTTCGCATTCCTCCCGGCTCACTGCTTCCTGCACCAGGAGAGCATAATCATCCTCCCGGGCATCCTGGAAAACAGTGTTTGCCGTCACCTGACGCGCCTCTTTGGCTATTAGGCGCAGTTCATGCTGCCAGGCTTTGACTCTTTCAGCCTCTTCCCTCGCCGCTAGAGTTAAGCGCTGCACCAGACCTTCCAGGGCTGATAACACCTCACGCTCCAGCCTGACGTCAAGCCAGTTCTGGTAGATACCGGCGGCCTTCCGGCACAGGGCCTGGCCCCTCAGCCTGCGGCCAAAGGCCCCCAACTTGCGCAGTTGGGACCGTGCTTCTGTCAGGTCCTGGGCTAAATGACCGGCCTCCTCCCGGCACTGTTCCAACGTTTGCCTGAACAGCGCCTGAACCTGTTCCAGCTGCCGGGTCAGGCTCTGCAGAAAGGCCCCTGCCGCTAAGGCGCCCTGCCGTGCGGCAAGCTGCAAAACCTCCTGCCCCAATCGTCTTTTCCACTCCTCCAGCCTTGCCTGATTAAACCCTGCAGCCTTTTCACCGCCCTGGTACAAGCTGTGCTCTACTTCTTCCTGATAGCGGGCTATCACTTTTTCCGCACTCTCCGGCTCTATTTCACCCAGACGAAAACTAAGCATCTCTTCCTGATATTCCAGCAGCATCTCATCAACAACGGGAGGCCTGTCATAACCAAGGCCGAGGGAGCTGACAAACTCCAGCGAGATTGCTCCGGCCTCCGGTTCCTGCCCCAGAAATCTCGCTTCAGCCACCTCCGTAATCAGCCGGCTGGTGCAAAACTTAACAACCTTTTCCCATGGATAGACCAGGGAGACATTGCCGAAAGAGCTGAAGCGCCGCTTGCGGCCCCAGTCCCGCCATTCTTCCCCGCTCAGACCCGACTGAAAAAAGGACAGGTTGTTGATTTTCGAGCGATAATCTTCTCCGAGCGGGGAGCCGATTTCATGAAACAGCTGTTGGGCGCAAAGCTGGTAAACCTGGGCCAGGCTGTGCAGCCTGGTCCCGGAGTCGTTGGTGTTTTCCACCAGGTAACAGGCGCTGAACAGGCGCTTGTAGAGATTTATCCTGCTACCGTCCCAAAACTTGATCCCGTAGAGATGGGGCTGGGATTCATCCTTTTCCTGCATGAAAAACTCCAGTTCTTTCAGGGCGGCGTAACAATTGGCTTTGCTGCGCCGGGCCTGGTCCACATCTCCCCGCAGCGCCTCTGCATAACAGGAATAGAGCGTAAACATCCCGGTGATAAAGCAATTTTCCTCAAACATCTCGCGCACCAGGGCAGCCACATCCAGAAAAGCTCCCGCTCCAGTGCCCCCGGCCAGTGATGAGACCAGGTACACCTGAAAATCGCCCGTTCCGAGGATGGTCCCGGTGCGCTTCCGCTCCATGAGGTCACAGAGAGAACTCCTTGCTTTTTCCAGCCTGTCCCTGACCTGTGCCACTTGATCCTGGACATAAAGCCTGCCAATAGGCCGGATTAGTCCGGCGCCTGACTCCTGATTGACAAAATGATCCGGATTGATTCTGGGCTCCTGCGGCAGCCAATCCGCATGTTCATTGTTGTAAAAAGCCGCCAGCAGATGGCGCGGCATCAGGCTGAGCCGCAGCAGTACCTGCTCTTCCCGGTCCCAAAACCCGTCTCGGAATGATTTCCTGTCCGTGTCGATAATCAGATAACGGATCAATGTCTCCTGGCCCGGATAACGCTCAGCAAACCTGGCTTTGAGCATACGCGCAACTTCATTGCCGGTACCGCCCAGTCCGATCACCAGCGTTGGCACATGTTTGAACTCCCAATCCACTCCCTCATCCCCCATATCTCAACCGTGTTTTCTGAACACCAGCCAGTACCCGCAGTAATAAATTTCATCCCCGTCATGCAGCACCGCTTTACTGCTGGTCACCGCCCTTTTGCCGCCTTTGACCCTCAGCCGGAAGGAGCTGCCTGTCTGGCAGAGCAGAATAAAAACCGGTTTGCAGCGCCCCAGGAGCGAAGCCCACCCCTGGACGAAGCCTGGCAGACTGCCGTCCAGCTCCGCTGCAATCATCAGTCCTCCCTTTTGCCCGCCCGCACCCCGGGGCGGGTCAAGTATAATGTCAACGTCTCTGTCCCACCCCAAAGTCAGGCGCGGTTTGTTAAAGGAATTGAGAAAAACCAGCTTGCGCGGCGCCGCGGTCTGGCCGCCCACCACCAGAATGCCTTTGATAGTCAGGCGGCGCCGGAAATAACGGTTCAGCCCCTGGCCCCCGCCCACACCTAAAGCTGTGAGAAGAACCATGACCGCTCCCAGGCTCAGACTGAACTTATGTCTGAACCAAAAGTCCTCAAGCGGTGTGCGCAGGTAAACCCTGAGCGAAATCAGGGCAGGTTCCACCTGCAAGTCCTTTCCTCCCGCCCTGAGCTGCCCCTCAAGCGCTTTGCCGGGATTCTCCCAGGGAATGTTGAGGGACACCAGCCGCTTGGACCTTGGCTCCAGGATAAAGGTTTGGCGCGGAATCCGGCTCTCGCCCAAAGACCCTTCCAGAGTCAGCTGCACCTCTCTGTCCGCCAGGGACTCCGCCTCAAAACTAAAAAAACCGTCCCGGCCCACGGAAAACTGCTCCGGAACCTTTAGCATTACCCGCGGTCTGGGGCGGACAGCCAGCTGATATGCTCCCGAATCAAAGAAGAACTTCTTGCCGCCATATTCCCCGGCCAGATAAAATCTCAGCCTGTACTCACCTGTCTCCTCCGGTTTGAAGGGAGCGGAAAATATGCCGTCCCCGGCAACCTCGTCCCCTTCTCTGCCACTGTCATTCAGGGCCACTTCCTTATAACCTGTTGGCGAGCTTACCCCTGCATAAACCTCCATCCCGGTTCCATGCCACGGTCCGCTGCGCAGCATGACCCTGGCTTTGAGCAGGGATGCTTCCCCCGCCCAGGCTTGTTCCGGCAGAAAGCCCTGAACATAGGGTTGGTCCTTGGCATAAAACGAAAGTTTTTTCGCCAAGAGCAGAGAGCCGGTCTTGTCACGCAAACGCAGCCGGAAATCGTAACGTCCCGGCTCTGCCAGGAGCTGCCCGATTTCACCGTTGTAGATACCGGCCGGCTGAAGCTTGCCCCCGGGTATCAGAGCAACCTCCTGGCCCTTGTACTCAAGGCTGACCCGGAGATCTGCATCGCTTACCGGCAGGCCGTCTGCCGTGACCCGCAGCGACAGCCCCACCGGACTTAAAACCGGCTGGAAGCTGTTAAGCATGGGCTGGAGAACCTGCACTCCGTACCGGCTTTGTCCATCCGCGTTAATCCGTCCGCTGCCAACTCCGCGGGCCTGAACCAGCCAGGTTCCCGGCTCAGGCTTATCCACGCTGAGGATGCAGTAGTTGGCTCCCTGGACAAAATTCACTGCCGGACTGCCCTGCCCCAGGTAATTACCCACCGGATCCCGCACACGCAGTTCAATCCTTTGCCCGCTTTCATTAAAGCCGCGGAACACTGCCATACGGCTGGAAGCGTTCACTTCAACTGCCTGCGGCAAGCTCCACTGCTCCGGCAGGAGCAGGGAGGAAAACTCCGCCAATTCCTGGCTGTCGTGCAGTTCCAGCAGAATCTCCTGGAATATTCCCGGCAATGCCCCGGAACCGGTGGCCTTGAAGGTCATGCCGCCTGTTTGCTGGGAGATTTGCTGCAAGGTAGGTGTGTCCGCTTTAGACGTCAAGCCGATACT
This sequence comes from Bacillota bacterium, assembly GCA_021811155.1. GTDB lineage: Bacteria > Bacillota > Desulfitobacteriia > Desulfitobacteriales > JAJXUE01 > JAJZPO01. Next base: position 13,403 of record JAJZPO010000061.1, read on the forward strand.
GTATACGGACCAGCCCCTGACAGCGAAATCCTGCACACGCTCCCAGAGTTCGTTGAAATATTTCTCCCTGGCTGGGGCCGAGGCATGCCCGGGTCCCGGTTCCGGCTCTCCGTCAGAGAGCAGGATTACCAGGCCCCGAGCCTCACCCTGAATCCGTTCGAGTTCGGCATAAGCCCGATCAAGTCCAGCCTTCAGGTCTGTCCACTCATTGCTGTCCGCAGCCTGCTCAGACTTGATCAATTCCCGTTGTTCATAGATTTCCAGACCTGAGACAGGTACCAGTACTTTTGACCCGGTTCCAAAACTGACCAAACCCACTTTGTCTTTAGAACCCAGCTGATCGACAAACATTTTCAGGGCTGTGAATCTTAGGCCCTGGGGGTCATTGTTTTTCATGCTGCCTGAATTGTCCAGCAGGAAGACTACGGCCATGCCGGGTTCCCCCGCCTGAGCCTGTGCGGCCGCCACGGCCAGCAGGAACAAACAGCAGAACGCCAGACCCACGATCCGTCTCATCTCGCGCCTCCGACAACACTGGTTTTGGTTCTATCATAGTCCGGATTCCCCCGGAAAAGACCACCTCGTCTTAAGGCATGAGAAAACGCGCGCTTCGTTTTTCCTCAGCGCGCGGCAAAAGTTGCCGAGTATATACTTTCTTACTAAATTACTAAAATAAGTTCATGTGTAGCATTCTTGAGAGCAACGATGTCCGGTATAACATTGAGGACCTTCTTAATGCCTTGCCGGAAAAAGTTGGCGATTTTTATGAGACGGGACAGGAAACTTTATTTTGACCCTGACGAACCCTTGAAGGATAGGAACTGGACTAAGGAAGAAAGGGATTTTGCCCAGGAACAACGCCTGAAGAAGCAAAAGACGCAAGTATAAGCTGGTTTGGGATGTAGAGGAAGCCTGGACTTGGTGGGACTATTATGCCGATTTTGATTGGCTTTTCGAGTTACTTCAGGGGCTAGTAGTTACGAAGGCAAGGTCTGCAGCCAAGAAATGGAGTGGGCTTAGAATACCGGCAGCAGAGTTCGAGTCTGTTTTTTGGGAAGAGTCTCTACGTATTGCCGACAACCACAGCCTTGACGATGAGTTCTTACTGTATGAAACGCTAGAGTTGTCCATCAAAAGACGCACACTTGATTTGGCACGGAAGTTTGGTTACAGTAACCAGGAAGGCTTTGAGAGGGAGGCAGTGTCATTACAGGCATTGCAGATTGACCTACCTGATTGGCGAGTTGACGTTGGTGAGTCTGTGACGGACAAGCTGTTTCTGCAACAGTTATTAACCGACCCTGACATACTGTCCCCGGATGAAAGAGAACTGCTTCAAATCCGGCTTGACCATCCCCATGCAACGCTTAGGGACTTGGCAGCCTTAGCAGGTTACAGCAAAGACAAAGTCAGCCGGATTATTGCCCGTTGTGACGCTAAGGTACGCCAGGAATGTCCAGACTTGTTCCACCGAATTTCTTTCTACAGCACTGGCAAAAAGAATAAGGCCAGGATGTACAGTGACTTAAGGTTTGGGAAAGAGGCTTCAACCGCAGAACTGCCGGATGTAGAGTCTCAACCCACGGACTCCGAAATGGCAGAAAGTGCATCGGACGATGTACCTGACTCGTAATCACTTAACGATTGGAGGGCGTTCTCTCGGGGGAACGTCTTATTACGTTGGGGAGCGACCGGTCAGCAAGAAATGGCCCTACCTCACCCAGGGGTTACGCCTAGTGCAAAATGGAAGAGCCAAGCCCGGTTGGGACTTGACCTTCCTACAACACGATGTTGATTTTTTGACACTAGTATCAGGTCAAACCCCAGCTAAGAGAAAGTGCGTAGTTCCACCCATAATTGGCTTGGTCCCCAGCGTACTGCAACCTTAAAGTGTAATTATTTTTAGTGAACCTTGCTAACTGGCCTCCTAAGTCCTCACCCCAGTCAGTTACTTTTTGTTCCGAATCGTACTTCCAGCCCAGTTTGGATAATTTCTCTTTGTAATGTTCTAAAATTTCATTATAGGCTAATGTGCTGTCATATTTAGCAACCACTATTGCTTGATTGGCTTTATGAGAACTTGATAAAGAAAGTAGTTTGACATTTGATGGGTGATCAATTTTATTAAATTCGTTAACTAGATCCTTTTCTACAATACCAGATCTCGGTTCCTGAATGGTGATTTTCCAAATAGCTATACCAAGTCCTAACACCAACAGGCCAAATAATATTATTCTAATCTTTTTCATAACAAACCCTCAAATCCTGCTTTGAGCCAAGAGCGGAATACAAATTTGTATGAAAAACAGTATGCCAGCGGCTAAGAATACTAATCCCATTAGTCTTATACCAGGAACAAACCATGATGATTTTAGAAACCAATACATCGGGTTGTACTTATTTAATTTGTTACCTCTTTTTGACTCTATTGCCGATTTCTGAATATTTTTTGCACTTAGAAGACAATACAGTCCTCCACCAATAAATAATAGGTTAACTACTAAGGCAAAACCTGCCGTTTCCATAATTGACAGCCCCTCTCAGTCACCGTAGTTGCCTAGTTCCTGTTCCAGCCACTCCAATCTGTGGCCAGTATAAACCTCCTTCGGTGGACCGGTTTGAAAAACCGGCACCCGAAAAAAATCCAGAGAAGTTCAAACCACCTCCAACGATGAATCCAGCGGAGGCATTCAGAGAGTTACCACTCAAAAAGTTCTCTAATTCATCTTCTTCAGGGACGCCACTGTCTAGCCACCCTTGTGACAGATTTCCACCAAAAATTGTGTAAGTTTTCCCAATACCAAACCCCAAACTAGCATAAACGTGCTTATACCTATCTACAGTAATTCCGCCAGTTATACTTACCACCTCACCTACAGACATGCTCAATGTTGTATAGTCTGAAGACCTTTGACCTGACGGATTACCCTTCTTATTAGATGTTTTTGTAGTGGAGTGAGATGGAATGCATTGAGGAGTACTTCGGTTCATAGAGATAGTTGAACCGGTGGAATTACCATCGTCGGTGATTACATATGTGCCATCCTTCTTAACAATAGCACGTTCACCGTTATTGCCCATCATTACATTCCCACTCGGATCAGAGAAATCAACCGGATCGCCTTCACAATATGCATACCTATTTAAGCTCCGGGTATCGGTAGCGTCTCCTTTAAACGTATCCTTCGTCAAGAACCTCCCAATCCCTGCCGCATAGTACCTGGCGTTCAGGAAATACAGCCCACTGTCACTGTCGTACCTGTAGCCCCTGTAAGTGTAGGCATTGTTGAACCCGGAGTCATTGTTGATGTCCACGGCGTTACCGCTGCCGTCCAGTACCTTGATGACGTTGCCGTATGGGTCGTAGAAGTACTGCCGATAGACGGAACCGTCATCCTTGGTCACCACGTTCACGTCGCCCTGGGCGTTGTAGTGGTAATAATAATAGTTATTGTGCCCATTCTGATATAACCTAACAGCCTGCAGCCCCCCTTGGGGAGACCTGATGTAGAGGGCATGGATGGTGTTGGCCGGATCGCTGCTCTGAGTTTCAAACATCAGCCGGCCGTTGAAATAGTGGTATGTGGTTGTTACCCCGTTTGCGGTTTTGGTCAGGCGCTGGCCGTCCCCGTCGTAGGTGTATGCGGCGAGGAGATTGCCACCTCCATCCTTCACCTCTGTCAGGCGGTTGGCTGAATCGAACACGTATTGATAGGTTTTGCCGTTTAAGATGCCTTTTGTCAGGTTGCCGTTGGCGTCATACTGAAACCCGGGGGAGCTGATCCTGTTGTCAGCATCATAGCTGAAACTTTGCGTGGTCATGGTATTACCGCTGGGGAGCGACATGGTCAGCAGGTTTCCAGCCGGGTCGTAGGTGTAGTTGAAGATGTAGTTTGTCCCAGCGGCTGTGATGTTTGCCTGGGTCAAACGGTCCAGCTTCTCTGTGGCGCTATTGTAGGTGTAAGTCGCACTGGGGCTGCCTGCACCGTTGCCTGTGACCTGGCTAAGTTGGCCGTCACTGTTGTAACTGTACTGGCTCGACCACATGGGGGTGTAGGTTGTTTCATTGCTGCCGTTTTGTACCCCCACAGTCTGGGTGCCAACTATCTGATTGGCCTCGTTATAGGTATAGACGTCCTGGGTATTGTCAGGCTTTTGGTTCGAGATAAGTTTGTCGCCGTCGTCATAGGTAAAGTTGTAGGTCTGTCCATCCGCCGTCTGGGAGGTGACAAGGCCAGTATTCGAATAAGTGTAACTGAAAGGAATAGCTGTGCCTGTTCCATAGGTCAGATTGAAACTGTCCAGCAAATTTGTCTTGCTGTAGGTAAGGTTATTGACTTGGGCGGTATTACCCGAAGGGTCAGCTTCATTATAGCTCGAAATATTGCCCACAGCATCATAAGTGGCGGTAAACTGGGTGGTAACAGTTTGACCTGAGGTAATGGTCTCGCTGGTTGGGTTCCCGTCCCTGTCATAGCCGTAGGTGTAGGCAGGCCCGTTGGACAAACTGGTTTGGTTTAACCGCCCCGCACTGTCGTAGCCGAGGCTGACCTTGCTGCCGTCCGGGTTTACCCTGGAGGTAAGCCTGCCGCCCTCATCGTAGCTGAAGGAGGTGGTGTTATTGACCGCATCCTTCTCGCTTATCAGGTTATTGGCCGCGTCATAGCCAAAAGTCGCAGTGTCGTAAGTAGTGGTCCCTGCTGCCAGAGAAGCGCTCAGCACATTGCCGTTATTGTCCAGCACGTAGGTGGTTACATTCCCGGCGTTATCCGTTACAGTGCGAAGTTGTTCCTGCCCGTCATAGCTGTACTGCACGTTTTCCCCGCCGGGCGAGGTGGCCGAGGTAACCTGGCCGTAGCTGTCGTTGACATAACCGGTCGTGTGGCCGAGCTGATCGGTGCTGCCAGTCACATAGTTTTTGTTTGCGTCATACTGATTGGTTACGGTGTAGTTTCCCTCGCTAAAACGGATATTGTCAAACTTGACCTGCCCGATTGCGGTTGATTCCAGCCTGAGCTTGGCCGTGCCGTTTACCGGCGACTGGAAGGCCAGGACATATTTTGTCCAGTTGGTATTCTGGGTAGTCACGTAACTCGTCGTGGGTTCAGTCGTTAGTTTTCCTAACGAATCGTAAACAAGGATGTGGAAACGCCCTCCGCCGCCCGTGATGCTGCCTGTTTTCATGAAGCCTGTGAGGGTATAGCTCTGCCCGGCCGCCATAGGCAAGACCGACTGGGACTCAAAATAGGACGACCCGCTTGAGGGCTGGTTTATCTGGGCGTCGTAAGAACCTGAGTAGCTGTCCGCATCAGGCGGCATGCTTGTATAGCCGCCCGCAGAACTCCATTTCTGTGGTTCAGGGGACTGCTTTTCGAAAGAGGAGTTGTCAAGGAAGTTATATCCCCTGGCCTGCAGGCTCTTTTCAAACTGGATGTCGTCAAAATAGCCGTCGTAGGCGCCGTTGGTGATTGCAGTAAGCTTGGCATATTTGGCGGCGGCAGGCACCATGTTCTGGTTGATGGTTGCAATATACCGCTGCCAGGAGTTGGTCCGGACATTGAAGTACTGGTTTGAACTGATGAAGTTCTGGTTGGCGTCATACCAGCTGACAACCAGCGCTGACCCGCCCGTGGTTGAGCTTGTCTGGGGTATGGCCCTTAAATATCCGCTTAAGGTGAAGTCAGCCTTTGAACCAATGCCCAAAGTCAGGTCAATGAAGTTGGCGCTGGCCTGGCTGGCCGAGCTGTTTGACCCGGGGTTAATGTGCAGAACGTTGCTGCCGCCAAACGGGGCGGTACTGTCATAGATCACCCCGTTCACACTTCCCGCAGGCGTATTGGGTGTCCAGCTGTCCGGTTGATACCCTCCGCCCCTTTGTGGGGTAAGGCTCCCGTCGAAACTGAGGTCGTAGGTGGTGTAGTCATCAACCGGTAACGGCTGAGTGTTGTCATAGCCGCCTATAGTGGTGTCATCTCGCCAGATATTGGTGAAGCGGAAGTCATCGTAAAGAGTGTTCCCCTGGTCGCTGCCGGTGTCAAGCCTTGAGCCGATCCCGATTTGGGTATCCAGAAATGAGCCTGGCAGGGATGGATTGCTGATGGCGCCGGCTTTAACACCATCAACAAACAATGCCATTTCAGACGCACTCCACCTGGCCGTTAAGCGGTGCCAGCCTACCGCGGGAGTGTTGATTGCAATGTCGTTGGACACACTTCCGTCAATGGAGAAATGCAGTTTCCCGTCGGAGGGATTAAAATATACCCCATACCAGCCCTGGGCGTAACTGCCGCCAATGCTCCAAACCCTGCGCCAATTCGGAATGCCTGCCTGCCAAAAAGCCGGCACATACACAGCGGCGTCCACGGTTCCCTGGGCGGGGGTTAAGATTCCCTGCGCGGGAACTCCGAGCGTTTCGTTTCCCCGGGTTGAGTCGGTGAACGATGTAGCGTAGCTTTTCTGCTCCAGCTGAACCGCGTCAACGTAGAATTCGGCAGGCCCTCCGGACGACCAGATGTATACGCAATTCGAGCGGGGAGCTGAGCTGTCAATCATATTGCTCAGGGTAACCCAGCCTGTGCCGGAAGAAATCTGGTTGTAGTAATCGGTTCCGCTGTGTGTGAGCCTTACATTCCCGCTCACTACATAGATTCTTGCTGTCTGGTAGAACTGTCCAGACGGCAGCGTTATGGGCTGGGATATACCCTGGTACCCGGCGTTTGCCACAACATGTATGGCTTGTCCGCCGTAGTTGCCGTATTGTGTGCCTGCTGCCAGCGTGGTGGGTGAACCATAGGTATTCCACCCCGTCATGCCGCCGGTGAAGAAAGGATTATTAA
>JAJZPO010000062.1 GCA_021811155.1 Bacillota bacterium
TGTACGCGACCGCACAGAAAGTTCTCAACAAGATACAATTCCTCAGTCTTGCTTTGCTGGTGGTTTTTACTCCCTGGACTTACTGGCCAATCAACAACTGGTTAAACATCCCTTTCTACGACCTGGGATTCACTCTATTGATCATCTCGTTTGTGCTGGACCTTCTGTTTCCAAGACTGCAGGTCCCGGAAATCCGGCCCGGGGACGCTGCATTGCTGCTGTTTGGAGCGTGGTTCGCATTCAACAGCGCTTACCTCGGTGTGTGGGGTGCGGCAAAGCCATTGATTCAGATGCTGGCGCTATTTTATGTTCTGGTCCATGGCAGGTTTGAGAAGGCGCAGCTGGAGTTGCTGCCCGGCCTTTTGGTACTGGGTGGAATCATCAGTTCACTCATTGGCATTTACCAGTATTTCTTTGTGTCCCATTTACTGGTCGCGTCCAGTTTTGGCAACCCCAACCTGTTTTCAGGCTACCTTAGTCTCATCTTGCCCCTCAGCTTCAGTTTATGGCTGCATCCCAAACGGGCGGTAAAATTATTTGGCATCGCTGCCACTGTTTTGCTGAGTTTTGCGATGACCATCACACTGACCAGGATGGGCTGGCTGGTGGCAATCGGTGGTTTGGCGGGGTTTGCGATCATGAAAGACCGCAGGCTGTTGGTTGCGGCGCTGGGATTGATGCTGATTTGCGGGATGACAGTCAACAACGCGGCGAACAGGTTCGGCCAAATAAGCCAGATTACAGACGTCAAGGGCGCAGTGGTTGAGCCTGCCGGCAATAAGCCGGTGCAAAATTCGGTGGAATCACGGGTTAGCCTCTGGCGATTTGCCCTGCGGGAATTCCAGGGTTCGCCTCTAACGGGAATCGGCTTCGGTAATTTTGAAACCCGTTTAGCCCAATACCTCAAGGCCAATCCGCAGGAAGGTATCCACTTTAACGGTGTGGAAGATACCCATAACGCTTACGTCAGGTTTCTGGTGGAATTGGGGCTACCTGGGCTGATCCTGTTCTTGCTTGTCCTGGGTTTGTGGTTCGGACCGCCGGGAATACGCATTCTCTTCCGGAGCGGAACGGCTTCATATCTGGAAGCGGGTCTATTCTGGGGTATCTCAGCCTTTGTTCTGCACAATTTGACCAATAATCTCTTTACAGCAGTGCCTACCGGTTACGGTTTCTGGGTGGCTTTAGGCGCGTTGAGACAACTTAATTCAAGCGGGGGTTAAGTCTATGGATTTTATTGATCTGCGCAGCGATACTGTTACCAGACCCACAGCCGAGATGCTTGCGGCCATGGCGGCGGCGGAAGTAGGCGATGATGTTTTTGGCGAGGACCCGACGGTAAAAAAGCTCGAGGAGACGGCTGCAAGGATTCTGGGCAAGCAAGCCGGCCTGTTGGTAACCAGCGGAACCATGGGTAATCTGGTATCAGTGCTAACCCACACCCAAAAGGGTGACGAGGTGCTGTTAGAGTCCGAATCCCACATTAATTATTACGAGGTGGGCGGAATCTCCGCCCTGGCCGGGGCGATGCCCAGGCCGGTGCAAGGGCAAAAGGGCAAAATCACCGCCCAGGGACTGGCTGAAGCTTTGAGACCGGAAAATATCCACTTCCCGACTCCCGCCTTATTGTGCCTGGAAAATACCCATAACCGCGGGGGCGGCACTGTTTCCACCCCGTCAGAAATGCAAGAGGTGATTGCTCCGGCCAGGCAGCACGGGTTAAAGGTTCACCTGGACGGGGCCAGGATATTCAACGCTGCACTGGCAGCCGGTGTAAAGGTCAGTGAACTCGCTGTCGGGTGTGATTCCGTCATGTTTTGCCTGTCCAAAGGTCTGGGCGCTCCGGTCGGTTCTCTGGTGACAGGGAGCGGGGAGTTTATCGCTTCTGCCCGCAAATGGCGCAAAATGGTGGGTGGCGGCATGCGCCAGGCCGGGGTTATTGCCGCCGCCGGGCTGGTAGCGCTGGAAACCATGACGGAACGCCTGGCTGAGGACCATGCCAACGCCAGGTTTCTGGCGGCGGGTCTGGCCAACATTCCCAAGCTCAGGCTGGATGCAAGCCTGGTTCAGACCAATATTGTGGTGGTTGACCTGGCAGAGGACCTGGGCGGAGCCGATGCCTTTCTAACCCGCCTGAAAGCGGAAGGGGTGCTGGCCACCGGTTTCGGCCCGCATACTGTGCGGTTTGTCACCCATAAGGATGTCAACAGGCAGGGCATAGATTTTGCGCTGCAGGTGATCACTAGGATGGTGCGGTGATATTATGGACCTATTTGATTCCGCACGAGAAAGAATACTGCAACAGGAAAGCCCTCTGGCTGCGCGGATGAGGCCCCGCAATCTGGACGAGTTTGTCGGCCAGGAGGAAATTGTCGGGCGGGGCAGGCTGCTGCGCCGCGCTATTGAGGCCGATCAGTTAAGTTCCCTGGTTTTTTTCGGGCCGCCCGGTACAGGGAAAACAACCCTGGCGAAGATTATAGCCAATACTTCCAAGGCCTGCTTTGAACAGCTCAACGCCGTTACAGCAGGGGTAAGTGATTTGAGACAGGTAGTGAGCCAGGCAAGAGAGAGGCTGGGTCAGTACAGTCAAAAAACCATCTTGTTTGTGGATGAAATCCACCGCTTTAACAAAGGCCAGCAGGATGCCCTGCTGCCTGCAGTAGAAGACGGCAGCCTGATTTTGATCGGGGCCACCACTGAAAACCCCTATTTTGAAGTAAACAGCGCCCTGATTTCCCGTTCCCGCATTTTTGAACTGCATCCTTTAAGCCAGGACCAGGTGGCGGAACTCCTGCGCCGGTCCCTGGCGGACCGGGACAGGGGCTTAGGACAATACAATGTCGACATTGAACCGGAAGCTATCAGTCATTTGGCCCGGACAGCCCGGGGAGATGCCAGGATAGCTCTGAACGCTTTGGAACTGGCCGTGAAGACCACGCCGCCCGGCCCTGACTGCATTAGATTAATAACCCGCGCCGTTGCGGAGGATTCAATCCAGCGTAAAGCGGTGGTATACGACAAGTCAGGGGACAAGCATTACGATACGATTTCAGCTTTCATCAAAAGCCTTAGGGGAAGCGACCCGGATGCTGCGCTGTATTACCTGGCGACCATGCTGAAGGCAGGGGAAGATCCCAAGTTTATTGCGCGGCGAATGATTGTGCACGCCAGTGAGGATGTGGGCTTGGCCGACCCCCGGGCCCTGGTGCAGGCGGTGAGCGCGTTTAAGGCCCTGGAAGTGGTAGGCATGCCGGAAGCCCGCATTAACCTGGCCCAGGCGGCCATTTACATTGCCGCTGCGCCGAAAAGCAATGCGGTCGTGACAGCTATAGACAAGGCGATGGAGGATGCGGGCAGCGGCAAGGTCCCGGCCCACCTGCAGAGCTCAAGCTACAAGGGCGCCAGCCAATTGGGCAGGGGTAAAGGCTACCAGTATCCGCATGATTTTCCCGGCAATTATGTAGAACAGCAGTACCTGCCCGATGAGCTGAAAGACCGCAGGTATTACCAACCACCGGATAGGGGTCAGGCTAAAGAGAAGTGAACTCGTTTAGCTCCGCTAAACATCGGGTCTTCGGAGGGGGACTCTACGCCTGCCGAAGCATAATACGGCGTAACCACTCTTACTTATAGAAGTGAGAGTCTTAGACAAGGATAAACCCGGCCCCGATCCGGCCAGCTGGCCGGATTATTTTTTGGGCTTTGCAGATAATAAGCATGTGACATATATCACAGCGGATTGCTCGGTTTTGGCTGTTGACAAATCCCGAGTATTTTAGTAAGCTATTGGTAAAGAAATTAATAAGCTATTTGGTAGGAATTGGGGGGTGGTATATTGCGCCTGTCCACCAAGGGAAGATACGGAGTCAAAGCTATGTTTGACCTGGCCCTGCATTATGGCGAAGGTCCGGTGTCCCTGAAGAACGTGGCCGACCGGCAGGGAATATCGGAACATTACCTCGAACAGCTGATATCCGGCTTGCGCAAAGCCGGTCTGGTCAAGAGCGTCCGGGGCGCCCAGGGCGGATATGCCCTGGCGAAAGAACCAGACAAGATTACGGTTGGGGATGTAATACGTGTGCTGGAAGGCCCCATTGCGCCGGTAGACTGTGTGGCTGAGGAAGATCCGGAGTTTTGTCAAAAGGCGGAGAATTGCGTGACCAAGGGAATCTGGGAAAAGGTTCGTGACAGTATTGCCGGGGTTTTGGATGCAATTACGCTGGAAGACATGGTCAAAGATGCTGAAAAACTGCAGAGGGACGCGAACTTTTATATGTATTACATCTGATACCACTGACTGAAAGTGAGGAAACCTAAGGTGAGAAGAGTCTATTTGGATCACAGCGCAACCACACCGGTAGACCCGGAAGTTGCTCAGTTGATGCTGACCTATTACACGACCAAATTTGGCAACCCCTCCAGCATTCACTCTTTTGGCCGGGAAGCCAAGAAAGCTTTGGAAGACGCCCGGCAGCAGGTCGCGAAATTTATCGGTGCAAAACCGGAGGAAATAACCTTTACCAGCGGCGGGACAGAAGCGGATAACATGGCTGTTATCGGAGCAGCCCTGGCTAACCGGAAAAAGGGCAACCATATTATTACTTCCGCCGTGGAACATCACGCTGTCCTGGATACCTGCACATACCTGGAAAAACAGGGGTACAAACTTACAGTGCTGCCGGTGGATGAGTACGGCCTGGTCAGGGTAGAAGACGTGGCCGCCGCCCTTACCCCTGAAACCATACTGGTCACAATAATGCACGCCAACAACGAAGTGGGGACTATCCAGCCCATAGCCGAAATCGGCAAACTGCTGAAGGGCAAAGGGATTATTTTCCATACCGATGCGGTCCAGTCCCTGGGCAAGATTCCGGTCAGTGTCGATGAATTGGGTGTCGACTTGCTTACCGCCTCTGCCCATAAGATTTACGGTCCCAAAGGGGTAGGCTGCCTTTACATCCGTAAGGGCACCAGGATTCAGGCCCTGGTACACGGGGGAGGACAGGAACGGAAGCGCCGCTCCGGTACGGAAAACACTCCGGGGATCATTGGCTTTGGCAAGGCCTGCGAGCTGGCAGCCCAAAGGATGGAAGAGGATAACGCCAGGATTATCGATCTGCGGGATAAAATGATCAAGGGAATTCTGGATAAAATCGATTGTGTGCAGCTTAACGGTCACCCCACCCAGCGGGTGCCGAACAATGTCAATGTCAGCGTCGAATATGTAGAGGGAGAGTCCATGCTGCTCAGCCTGGATATGCAGGGTATCGCCGCTTCCAGCGGTTCAGCCTGTACTTCCGGTTCCCTGGACCCGTCCCATGTGCTCCTGGCCATGGGGATTTGCCATGAAATAGCTCACGGGTCTTTGAGGTTCACCCTGGGCCGCGACAATACGGCCGAGGATGTAGACTATGTTTTACAGGCACTGCCTGGAATCGTGGAACGCCTGCGGGCCATGTCGCCGCTGTATGACAAAGAGAGGGGATGCGAATCATGTACTCTGAAAAGGTAATGGACCATTTTACCAACCCGCGCAACGTGGGTGAAATCGAGGGCGCCAACGGGGTTGGGGAAGTTGGCAATGCCCAGTGCGGCGATATCATGCGGATTTACCTGAAGGTTGAAGATGACATCATTCAGGATGTCAAGTTCAAGACCTTTGGCTGCGGCGCGGCTGTGGCCACAAGCAGCATGGTTACGGAAATGGTAAAAGGGAAAACTATTGAGGAAGCCCTGCAAATTACCAACCAAGCCGTAGCCGAAGCCCTGGATGGGCTGCCGCCGGTTAAAATGCACTGCTCAAATCTGGCGGCAGATGCCCTGCACGAGGCGATTAAAAATTACCGGGATAATAATCAGGCCGGACAAAAATAGGTGAGGATATGACCAAGGCCAAAGTGGTCGCAGCAATGAGCGGCGGCGTGGACAGTTCCATTGCCGCCGCTTTGCTAAAAGAACAAGGTTATGACGTAATCGGAGTCACCATGCAAATCTGGCAGCCTGGCTCCCCTGAAGTGGAAGGGGGGTGCTGTTCCCTTTCCGCTGTAGAAGATGCCCGCCGGGTGTGCCATGTGCTGGACATACCACACTATGTGATGAATTTTCGCTCCATGTTCGAGCAAAAGGTAATCAACTATTTTGTGCGGGAATATGTGCAGGGCAGGACTCCCAACCCATGTATAGCCTGCAACCGCCACATTAAGTTTGAGGGACTGCTGGACAAAGCCAGGGGTTTGGGAGCTGAGTTTATCGCCACGGGGCATTATGCCAAGGTCTCTTTTGATCCGGATAGGGGACGCTATCTTCTGGCCAGGGCCAGGGACAAGTCCAAGGACCAGACATATGCCCTGTACAGTTTCAGCCAGGAGCAGCTGGCGCATACCCTGCTCCCCCTGGCGGATTACATCAAAAAGACTGAGATCAGGGAAATGGCCCGGAAACTGGGCCTCAGGGTGGCCAACAAACCCGACAGCCAGGAGATTTGTTTTGTTACGGATGAAAGCTATCAGGATTTTATCCGCGAAAGGGCCGGTCGGGATATCAAGCCGGGGCCTTTTCTGGATACTGCGGGAAATGTGCTGGGAACCCATCAGGGCCTGGCCTTTTATACCATAGGACAGCGCAAGGGTTTGGGCATCACTTTCGGCAAACCAATGTACGTTGTTGAACTGGACCGGGAACGCAATGCGGTAATCCTGGGAGAAAATCAACAGGTTTTCTCTACGGGATTGCTGGCGGAGGACTTAAACGTCATCTCTATCCCCGCTCTTACCGGTCCAATGGAAGTGGAGGCAAAGATCCGTTACAGCGCTCCACTGGCCAAAGCCGTAATTTCGCCTGAGGAAGGTGGAAAGGTACGGGTCGAGTTCGAAAACGCCCAAAGGGCGGTGACGCCTGGCCAGGCAGTGGTCTTCTACCAGGACGACCTGGTGGTTGGAGGCGGCACCATAGCACATCGCCTCTAGAAAATGCGCGCAAGCGCATTTTTTTTTGCTTTTCGGGCAAAACTGATAATCGAGGTCCGAAGTCCGACGTCCGAGGTCCGAGATGGGGCTGACTTCCTGGCACTCAGGGAGTCTCTGTTTGATAAGTTGGTTAATTTGGGAAGAACTAATTCAGTAGGAGAGTACGCCATTTACATAGAGGCAAAGCAAAAGCGGGTACTAGTAGTTTTTCCTGCGTCGGACTTCGGGCCTCGGACTTCGGATTTCTGACCTGTGAGCTCTGACATTTTAGGAGGAGTGCCCGGTGCGCAAAGGACGCGACTTGTTAGGGCTTCCAGTGCTGAAATCAGTGTCAGGTGAGCGTCTGGGTGAAATTTTGGACCTGGTTTATGCCCCTGGAGAGCAGCTGATTACAGGTTTTGTGATTGACAAGGGCAATTGGCTTCGCCCACCCAGGCAAGTCCTGTCATCTTCGGTCAAGAGGGTAGAGGCTGAAGCAGTAAAAACAGAAGAGCCCCAGGTAGCGGAACTTGATAATTTTGACTGCCTGGTTTCGAGTTTACATGGCAAAAAGGTTCAGACCGTTGGCGGCAAGCTCCTGGGTTCGGTTCAGGATGTGGTGCTGGATGATTTATGCTCCCGGGTGACGGGACTGGAAATATCCGATGGGTTTATCAGCGACTTGGTATCTGGCAGGGCAATTGTTCCCCGGCCAGATATCATTACCCAGAGTGATCATACGGTGATTGTGGAGGATAAACTTGAGGAGATTTGGCAGAACCACTCTTGAGAAAGGGGGCTTCGGCATGAAATGCCCGGTATGCGGTGGGAACGCGGTGGGGAAAGTAGGTGTAGAGCAGTTTTACTGTTGGAACTGCTTCATCGAGTTCAACACTCAAAAAGAAGAAGTGCAGATTTTTCAGGTGGCTGAAGATGGCAGTTTGATGGCTTATGACGAGGAAGAGCCCGGTCTTTTGGGTACAGTGTGAACTTAAAGTCAGACTGACAAGTGGAGCAGCCGATGGAACTCTTTAAGAGCCTGAAATCGTTAAGAATCGCCATTTTTAGCCTGGTCTTAATAGCTTTGGTGGCCCTTTTGTGGCGGGTGCGGCCTATCCTGACACCTTTTTTTTTGGCGTTTTTTATCGCCTACCTGTTGAGTCCGGTTGTGGGGTTTTTGTATCAGCGGGGCATGTCCAGGGGGATAGCCATAGCTGTCACCTACCTGGTCCTGGCAGTAATCGTTACCGCTCTGGTGGTGTTTGTACTGCCGGAAATGTTCAGGGAATTAAACCGGTTTGCGCAAAGCTTGCCGCGTTATGCCGGCGATGTTCAGGCATTCTTCGACGGGCTGCAGGCCAACTACAAACGGGTGACCCTGCCTGCGGCGGTGGTGAAGAGCATTGACGCCAATCTGGTCCGGGCAGAAGAATGGCTCGGACTTAAACTTCAGTCGATTATCGCCTGGATAATTTCCCTTGTCGGGGTGCTTCCCTTGTTAATCCTGTCCCCAATCCTGTCGGTATATATTCTCTATGACTGGGAGCGTTTTAAGTCGGGTTTAAAGAACGCGGTACCCGCTGACTGGCGCGGAAACGCTATTCACCTTGGTCAGGAAATCAACCTGGTAATCCGCCGGTTCTTACGGGGCAATTTGACTGTAGCAGCACTGGTGGGAATTATGACCGGGGTCGGCATGAAAGCGATTGGTATGGATTATGCTTTGCTGATTGGGGTAATCTGCGGCCTGTTTGACTTGATTCCGTATTTCGGGCCAGTAATAGGCGCTGTGCCTGCTCTGGGGCTGGCTCTGCTGAAATCCCCCGGGATGGTTCTCTGGGCCTTAGCCGTAATCGTCATCGTTCAGCAGCTTGAGAGCAATATCATCCAACCTAAAATCATGGGTGACAGCCTCGGGCTTCACCCGCTGGTGATTGTCTTCGCCCTGCTGGCCGGCGGAGACCTATTCGGGTTTTGGGGCATGCTCCTCGCAGTGCCCATTGCCGGGGTATTCAGAGTAGTCCTCAGCTACATCTACCTCAAGCTGGTCTGATCATCCCTGGCAAAAAGCAGCAGGCCACACCGCCTAACAAACTTGGTATTGGTTTTTTCCGCTCGTTTTCGCCTTATACATTGCCTGGTCAGCACTGATCAAAAGTTGTTTCACGTCCTCACCATGGTTTGGGTACAAGGCTATTCCAATGCTGGTACTGATTTTGACTTCGTTCAAGTCCAATTTAAACGGCCGTTCTATTGCCTTTAACACTTTATCCGCTACGATTGTTGCATCTTCGATTCCCTTTATTTCAGAGAGCAAGATAGTAAACTCATCGCCGGCAATCCGGGCCACTGTGTCACTTTCCCGCAGGCAGTCTCGCAGTCTCTTGGCAACAAGCTGGAGCAAAAGGTCTCCCGCATTGTGGCCCAGACTATCGTTAACGGCTTTAAAGCCATCCAAATCCAGGAAAAGCAGAGCAACCAGTGTCTTGTCCCGTTTCGCATTGTTGATTGCTACTTTAAGGCGATCTTCCAAAAGAATCCGGTTGGGAAGACCTGTCAAAAAGTCATGCTGAGCCTGGCGTTTTAGCATCTCTACTGCAAGTATGCGTTCAGTAATATCATGAATTATTGCATATAAAAGCTGTACGCCTTGAACCTTAATAGGTCCACTATAGATTTCGACATCCCGAATCATGCCATTTGAAAGACGATGTTTAGAATAAAAGTGTCTTTGCTGTCCATCCCTCGCGAGTTTTTGCCTTTGAACAACATCGTCCGGGCTGGAAACGTTAAAGTCTGAGACGTTCAACTTGGTTATAGCTTCAAGCGAATAACCGTAATACTCACAGGCCGCAGGATTGGCGTCAACAATTCTGCCGGTGCCAGGGTCATGCAATATCATTACTGCGTGATTGTTTTCAAAAAGATTGCTGTATCGCTCCTCGCTCTCTGCCAGGACTTGTTCTGCGTGCTTTCGTTCGGTAACATCCCGTGTATTGACTACCAGGCTACCCAAATAGGCATGATCAACAAGATTTTTTGCGCTTGATTCGAGATACCGCCAGGAACCGTTTTTGTGCCGAAAACGGTATTCTATTTTGACTGAACCATTGGGAGTTCCCATAATTTCCGAGTAGGCCTGCATAACTTCAGGCAGGTCTTCTGGATGAATGTATTCAAAAACATTTTTGCCGGTTAACTCGCCCTGGTCATACCCCAATGTTGTTTGCACAGCAGCACTCCCATAGATTAAATCTCCATTCGGGTCTAAAACTGCGAGGATGTCGGGGGAGTTATCCAGTAAAGACTTAAACAGTAAGTCGTTCTTTAATGCCTCTTCATGTAGATTTTTACGCATATAATTTGATTTCTGTATAGGGCGGAATAAGAAAAGATAGAAGACTGGGGTTAGGATGATGGTTAATAGAAAAGAGTCAGTGAGGGCATCTCGCAATTCATTGCGTGTATCAATTTCGACCAGGATGAGCGTAACTATCAGTTCTGTGATCAACGTGGACACAGCTATGATGGTTGTCAAAAGCAGAGGATTTGGTCCGATTGACTTATTCAATGGGCCTTTATAATTAACCATACTAACCTTCTCCAGTCTGTTCATGCCGTAAATTCAAGCCTGTATTCGCCGCCGAAAAGCCTTAAGCAGGCGTCTACAACCTCAGGGTCATAAAGGACACCTTTATTGCTTTCTATTTCAGCCAACGCCTTGTCTAAACCAATTGCAGGGCGATAGGGCCGGTGTGAAGCCATTGCCTCCACAACGTCAGCAACCGCCAAAATCCTAGCTTCGAGCAACAGGTTATCTCCTATAAGGCCGTTTGGATAGCCAGAACCATTTAACCGTTCATGGTGCTGCAGGACTGTTTCAGCGACAGGGTGTTCGAATGGTATTTTCTCTAAAACTTCATAGGCAATTTGCGGATGTGTCTTGATGATTCCCATTTCCAGATCTGTCAATCGTCCAGGCTTGTTCAGAATATCCGTAGGCACATATATCTTGCCAATGTCGTGGAGCGCGCCTGCGATAAAAACGCTTTTCGCCACTTTTTCTGAAACCCCGAGTTCTCCTGCAATAGCGCTGCAAAGCTCTGCGACCCGCTTCATGTGACCTGCAGAATAAGGATCTCTCTTTTCTGTAATTGTGGCTAGAGAGTTTACTATCTCTGTAAACGTGTTCGTCAAATTGGCATAACTCTGTTGTAGATCCAATTCCATCTGTTTGCGTTGAGTCAAGTCCATCAAATAGATCACGATGCCAGGTCCGCAAGGGTAAACTTTAACATGCAGCCAGCGGTTAGAATGATCAGCCTCATACTCAAGTGATACATTTTCCACCAGCGCCTGACAAAAAACACTATGCAGTTTAGGATCCAGCGTTTCGGGAAATTCATCCCAGATGCTTTTTCCAAGTAACTCCTGTTGGTTTTTTTTCAGCAGCCTTTCAGCGCCGGAATTTAGAAATACAAACTCCCCGTTTGTATCCAACAAGAAAAGCGGGTCTGAGATACTCTCCAGGATACCATTTATTTGCTGAGTACGACGTTTTACAATATTCGCAAGATTATCATTCAGCTCTCTCAGGGAATGTTCGGCTTTTACTCGTTCAGTTACATCTTCAGTGAACAAGGTAACGGCTACAACCTCACCCCTATTGTTTTTGTTGGGAGAAGACATTAGTCTCCAATGTTTAACTTGCCCGTGGTATCTTTGCTGTTTGATTGTTTCGTGGGTTTCCCCGTCAGAAAAGGCTCGCTGTACAGGACAATCAGGGCAAATACCATCTCTGAGGTCGGAGAAAAAAACTTCGTGGCAAATCGACTTTTTTGCAGGATCAAGGGCAGGAAACCAGCGAACCATTTGCTCATTTGTGGTTAGTACCTGCATATCCTTATTAAGAGTCGATACTCCAATCCTAAGGCTGTTAATCACACTAATCAATTTCACTTGGGTAAACTCTAATTCTTCCTGATACTTTTTTTCCATGAGCCGGTGCAATTTTTCAAGCTCCGCAGTTCTTTCCAATACCTTACTTTCCAGCTCCTGATTATTCGCTAACAACTTTTCTTCTACCCGTTCCTTAGCCGTCAAATATGATTTCATGGGACGGTAAACAAAGAAGAGAAGAACAGGAATGAGCATAAGCATCATAAAAACCGCGTCCAAAACCACGTCAAATAAGTCTTTCTGGCGCTGGATACGAAACCCGTTAAGGACAATCAGGTTTATGGTTTCAATCAATAAAATGGATATTGCTGTTATCAAAGTTACGTAGACTGGTGTCGCGAATAATCTCTTCAGCCGGTTAGCATTAAGGCTAATTCTCATAATGCACCTCATCTTTTAAAAAAAAGGAACTTAAAAAGGAACTATCGTTTGTTGAAGTGAAACTCAACCACATTTTGTCGTTACCACATAAATTTAGAGTTTAGATAAATCTGGGCATCTTTACGATAACTAAATATAGTAAAAAACGGCCATTAATGGTACAATCGGTAAAGAATATTTAGATTATTTACACTTTTATTATAACTTCCATAATAGGTACTTTCAAGCAATTCTCTCGGGTTACCACTTTTACAAATTCCGCTTGATTTTTGTGAAACCGATATCGGACCCGGGAACCGAAACCCGGAGGGCTTAGCGGACATAGCCAGATTGGTCGAAGTGGAAAAACTCCAACCCCGCATATGCAAACTTCCCCGGAACAAGCTGCTTTTCTCAGAAGGGACCCGGGCGGAATCTCTGTATTTTATTAAACGTGTCAACTACGGCTTGAAAAGGTTAGAAGAAACAAACTATATAAAGAGGCAGGGCAAGTATATTTTAGTGATGAACAGGTGGTTGCAACAATGCACCGACTTGAGCGAGAACCACTAAATTGACAGGAGTTAAGGCATGAGTGTCAATCGCTTTAGAAACAAGCCCTTTGGTTTGTTATTGGTAACATTAGGGTTGGATGCTCTGGGTTTTGTCATTGTCCATAATCTAACACACGGACACTCAGCGGAAGTGGAAGTGGAGGACCTGGCATTTTTTCTTACTGTCATCGCTCCTTCTCTCTACTTTTTATTGTACCGTCCTATGGCCGGATATTTTAAGGCTATGGAACGAGGGCGGATAGAGTTAAGCGAAGCCAACAACCTGTTGAACGAGCGCGTGAGAGAGCGTACGCAAGAACTGGAAAAGTTAAATAATTTACTCAGGGAAGAGTACACTGAGGCCTTGAGTTTATCGGAAGAAAGGTACAAAAGTGTGATCAACAGTCTTGGCGTCGGTGTGTTTGTAATAAATCCGGGCAGAGAAATATTAATTACAAATAACCAAATTAAGAACTGGTTTCCGAACCTGGATTATGCAGGGAAATTACATTGTTATGATCTTTTCGCTGAAGATCCAAAGAGCGGCAAGTGCAGAGATTGCCCTTTACCACTGACTTTGCAAGACGGAAAAACCCGTAAAGTAGCAAGGCAGCGGGTAGTAGGTGGTAAAAATAGGAGTTTCAAACAAGTAATCTCTCCAATCATCCAGCAAGATGGAAATATTATCGCCGTTACAATCTTGTCAGAAGATGTTACAGAACAAAAGATACAAGAGGAGCAAATCAACCGACTGAATGAGACATTGGAAAGTCGCATGAAAGAACGTACAGCCGAGTTGCTTGACGCCAGAAACAGATACCGTTCTCTGGTTCAGCAGTCTTCTGAAGGTATTTTCATCTTTGTCCCGGCTACTCGAGCCATACTGGAAGCAAACAAAAAACTAGCGTCCATGCTAGGGTATACGGAAAAAGAGATCAGCCAAATGAAGTTGGAAGATATTGCTGCTATGGATCCGGCCCAAATTAACGTTACTCTGGATAAAGTAGTTCAGGGAGAAACCAGTGAGGACAGGCTTAGGTATAAACGAAAAGACGGTACCTGGCTGGTAACGGAGTCAAGCTTCTCGATAGTCAAGTATGGAAATTCGAGGGTCTGTTTGGTTAATGTGCGCGACGTCACTGAAAGGGACCAGGCTGAAAAGGCTCTAAAACATAACGTGGAAAAGCTCAAGCATACAGTGGCAGAAACAGTTAATGCCCTTGCCCTGGTGATCGAAAAAAGAGACCCGTATACGGCGGGACATATGCAGCGCGTCGCTAAACTGGCGTCTGCTATCGCCAGCAAAATGGGTTTTTCTGAACAGCAGGTTGAGGGTATATCAGTCGCGGCCAAGTTAATAGATATCGGCAAGATATACGTACCGGCGGACATCCTGAATAAGCCCGGAAAACTCACAGATATGGAAATGGGAATGATTAGGACGCATCCACAAATAGGACACGAAATACTTCAGAGAATACCCTTCGAATATCCCGTTGCAGATATCGTGCTAGAGCATCACGAACGGCTTAATGGTTCTGGTTATCCTGGCGGTTTGGCGGGCAATGACATATTGCTCGAAGCCAGGATTATAGCTGTAGCTGATGTGGTTGAAGCCATGATGTCACACCGCCCTTACCGCCCGGCTGCAGGGCTTGACCTGACCATGGGGGAAATCTCAAGAAACAAGGGGATTCTTTACGACTCTCAGGTGGTTGACGTCTGTTTAGAACTTTGCAAATCAGGTTGGTCTTGGGCTGGAGGAAGTGTTAAAAACCTAAAGTGAAGTCATAAAAAAGAAATTTTTTGAACCGATTTGCCCGCTTCAGTTCTTGGAGTCCACAGCCTGTAGTTGACAGAAAGGACGGGCAGTGGCTATACTATAGCAGTAGAAAACTTTGAAACCGTTGACGGGAAAGAGTATACCGGCAGTTGGGCCGACAGAAAGGGACTCCGCGGCTGAAAGAGTTCCGGCCAGAACCGGTGGAAAGCCATCCCGGAGGGAGGCAATCAGTGCCCTACGCTTAGCGCCCGTTAGAGCGCCAAGGCTTTATGCCGAAGTGACCGAAAAATCGGTAATCAGGGTGGTACCACGGGTTAAGATCTCGTCCCTGCTGGAAACAGTAGAGGCGAGGTTTTTGCTTATAGGCAGGAAATTTGGACAGAATTCAGAAGTCAGAAGTCAGTAGTCAGAATACTTTAGTGAGTCATAGTGAGTCAGCGAAGAACCGTCCCCAAGTGACTCACTCGAACACTAGTCAAAGTGAGAACCAGGCTCGAACCATTCTGAATTCTGACTTCTGACTCCTGAGTTCCGACCAGTAACGAATTCTTATGAGGAGGTCAAGCTATGTATTCCGGCAACCAACTGCGTCAGATGTTTTTGGACTTTTTTGCGGCGAAAGGCCATACTGTGGTGCCCAGCGCATCCCTTATTCCGAAAGACGACCCAACTCTGCTGTTAACTGTGGCGGGGATGGTTCCTTTCAAGCCTTACTTCCTGCGCAAGATTGAACCGCCTTTTCCCAGGGCCACAACTGTGCAGAAGTGCGTGCGTACGCCAGATCTGGAGGTGGTGGGAAAAACAGCCCGACATCATACC
Organism: Bacillota bacterium; assembly: GCA_021811155.1. Lineage (GTDB taxonomy): Bacteria > Bacillota > Desulfitobacteriia > Desulfitobacteriales > JAJXUE01 > JAJZPO01. Next base: position 15,420 of record JAJZPO010000062.1, read on the forward strand.
TTTTTCGAAATGTTGGGCAACTTCTCCTTCGGAGACTATTTTAAAGAAGGCGCGATAACCTGGGCGTGGGAGTTCGTGACGGAAGTTCTTAAACTGCCCAAAGAAAAACTGTGGGTAACGATTTACCCCGGGGATGAAGACGCTTTGAACCTGTGGCTTAATAAGGCTGGAGTGGCCAGGGACAGAATAGTGCTGGATGAATCCAATTTCTGGGCCGCCGGTCCGACCGGCCCCTGCGGCCCCTGCTCGGAAATCTACATTGACCTGGGTGAACACCGCAGCTGCGGCCCTGACTGCAAGATGGGGTGCGACTGCGACCGTTTTCTCGAGATTTGGAATCTGGTGTTCATGCAGTACAACCGGGATGAAACGGGTAACTTGACCCCGCTTCCCAAACAGAACATTGATACCGGCATGGGTCTGGAACGGATTGCTTCGGTTATGCAGGGGGTTGAATCAAACTTTGATACAGACTTGCTGCAGCCCATTATCCGCTGTACCGCGGAAATCGCCGGAGTGCAATATGGCAAGGACAAAAAGACCGATATTTCCCTGAAAGTTATTTCCGACCATCTTCGGGCTGTGACCTTCATGCTGGGGGATGGAATCAGGCCGGACAACGAAGGCAGGGGCTACGTTCTCAGGCGTATTTTGCGCCGGGCGGTCAGGCATGGAAAACTGTTGGGAATCAAGGAAGCTTTCCTGGACAGAGTTTTGGATGTGATCGTAAATGACTACGGTCATGCCTACCCGGAGTTAAAGGAAAACTATAATTTTATTCTCAATCACCTGCGTTTGGAAGAAAGAAAGTTCCTGGAGACCCTTGACCAGGGAATGAACATTCTCAGTCAGTTTATATCCCGCCTGGGCGATCGGAAGAGTCTCGGCGGCCGAGAGGCTTTCGAACTTTACGCCACTTATGGCTTTCCCCTGGAATTGACGGAGGAAATCCTAGCCGAGCAGGGCATCGGTGTTGACCGTGAGGGTTTCGACCAGGCCATGGAAGAACACCGGGAACTGGCTAAACAAACCTTCAACCGCGAGCTGGATAATGCGGCCCTGCACGACACCCTGACGAGCCTGGCGAAATCCCTGGGACCCACTCGGTTTGTGGGCTATGAAAGCTTGCAGGCGGATGCCAGAGTCATGGCCTTGCTGTTGGACGGGGAAGAAACGGACACTGCGCCGGTCGGGGCAAGTGTAATGGTGACGCTGGACGTGACACCATTTTATGCGGAAAGCGGCGGCCAGACCGGAGATGGCGGCAGCCTGAAGTGGACGGGGGGAGAGGTTCTGGTCGAAGACACGCAAAAGGTGTCTGGGACCATGTATGTCCACAGCGGCAAGGTTATCAACGGTGTCCTGAGCAAGGGCCAGGCCGTTACGGCCCTGGTTGAAGACGAGTCCCGTCTTGCCACAGCGCGGAACCACAGCGCAACCCATCTCCTGCACCAGGCACTGAGGCAGGTATTGGGCAAGCATGTGCACCAGGCCGGCTCCCTGGTGGCGCCGGGCAGGCTGCGTTTCGACTTTTCCCATTTTTCCGCCGTAACGCCCGAACAGCTCAATGCGATTGAGGATATTGTCAATCAACAGATTCTGGCCTGTCTGCCGGTAGAGATTAGGGAAACAGGCCTGGAGGAGGCTAAAGCCCTGGGAGCCGCAGCGCTCTTCGGTGAAAAGTACGGAGAGGTTGTGCGCATGGTAAGCATGGGGGATTTTAGCCGGGAATTATGCGGCGGCACTCATGTAAGGTCGACAGGGGAGATTGGCTCTTGCAGAATACTTTCAGAGGGCGGCATCGGTTCCGGACTGCGCCGGATAGAAGCAGCCACCGGCAAAAATGCCTTTGCCCTGGTCAGGGAGGAGAGTGAGGCCCTGGCCCAAATCGCCGCTTTGTTCCGCACTGTCAAAACTCAGGCAGCGCAAAAAGTGGAACAATTGTTTGATACCCTGAGAGAGCAGGAAAAAGAAATTCAGCAGTTGCAGCAAAAACTGGCCCGCAACCAGGTGACGGATATTCTGGCCCAGGCGGTGGATGTGGCCGGCGTAAAAGTGCTGGCTGCCAAGGTCCAGGCTCCCGATATGGAAGGCCTGCGGAGCATGACGGACCTCTTAAGGGACAAACTTGGTTCAGGTGTTATAGTCTTGGGTGCGGTGGCGGACAACAAGGTCAATTTTGTGGCGGCCGTGAGCAAAGACCTGACAAACAGGCTTCATGCCGGCAACATCGTTAAAGAGGTGGCCAAAGCAGCGGGCGGCGGAGGAGGAGGCCGGCCGGATATGGCCCAGGCCGGGGGAAAAGACCCTGGCAAGCTCGAATCCGCTTTGCAGCACGCGCTGGAAGTCGTGAATTTTTCTCTTAAATAAAGGGAAAACTATTAATTATGAAGAATAATCATAATGTAAGGTAACGACAGTGTAGGCGGTGAACGTCTTGAGCCAGGATTCGTTCGAAGAGACCATGATGTTTAAGGCAAAGCAGGACAATCCTCCTGCCCGGGAAATATTGAGTCAGGTCTACGAAGCGCTCAGGCAAAAGGGCTATGACCCCATAAACCAGTTGGTAGGTTATTTGCTTTCCGGCGACCCTGTATACATTACCAGCCACAACAACGCCCGTACCTTGATCCGGAGGCTTGAACGGTATGAATTGCTGGAGGAACTGGTAAAGAGCTATCTCAGCAGCCTGTGAGTCCTAAACCGGATTTATTTAACCTCATGCCGCGACGGCATGAGGTTTCTTGCGACCAATTGGGAGTGATCTTTGTGCCTTTACTGGGGCAAACCGGACTAAATGTGAGTTCCCTGTGTTTTGGCGCACTGGCTCTAAGCCCGCTGCAGGGATGCCATGACGTAACTCGGGGCGCAGCTGTGTTGCGCTACGGGTTGGAACAGGGCATAAACTTTCTGGATACGGCAGAAATTTACGCGAACTACGAGATTATCCGCCGTGCCCTAAAGGGTCTGAGCCACCCTGTCGTGATCGCCACCAAATGCTATGCCTACAACAGGGAGCAGATAAAGGAGAGCCTGGAAAGGGCAAGGCGCGGACTCGACCGGGATGTGATCGAGATATTTCTGCTGCACGAGCAGGAAAGCATGCATACACTGCGCGGACATTGGGAAGCCTTGGAATATTTGCTTGAGGCAAAGCAAAAGGGAGTTGTCAAAGCGGTGGGACTGTCAACCCACGCGGTGGCAGGTGTCCGCGCCGGAGCGGCCGTGCCGGAAATTGATGTGATTCATCCTATACTCAATCTGGCAGGCTTGGGCATTATTGACGGGACTTTGCCTGAGATGCTGGAAGCTATCCAGATGGCACACCAGATGGGAAAAGGAATTTATGGTATGAAAGCTCTGGGCGGAGGGCATCTGAGCCAGGACCCTGTGCAGGCTTTGAATTATGCCAGGCAGGTCCCCGGAGTCGCGTCAGTGGCTGTGGGAATGGCCTCCCGGCTGGAAGTGGACATAAACTTAAGGATATTTGCCGGGCTTGAGGTGCCGGCAGGGTGGCTTAAGCGGCTGCGGCAGGAACGGAGAATCCTGCATGTGGCCGAATGGTGTGAGGGATGCGGCCGGTGCCAGGAAAAATGCCCCCAGGGGGCTTTGAGCTTGGAACAGGGTCAGGCCAGGGTTGATCAGGCCAAATGCGTTCTCTGCGGTTATTGTGGGGCAGTGTGCCCTCACTTCTGCCTTAAAATTATCAGACAGGGATGAATGGCGAATGCGTATTATGGGACTGGATCTGGGAGATAGAACCATAGGTGTGGCGGTTAGCGATCTTTTGGGTGTGACTGCCCAGGGAGTTGAAACTATCCGGCGTTCGAAACTGGAACTGGAACGCTTAAGAGAGTTGATCCGGCTGTACGAAGTCGGGGAAATAGTTATCGGCCTGCCCAGGAACATGGACGGTTCTATGGGGCCGAGAGCGGAAAAAACCCTTGAATTTGCCAAGCGTTTGTCGGAAGACCTGGCTTTGCCGGTCAGAAGCTGGGACGAACGCCTGACCACCGTGGCCGCACAGCGGTCACTCTTAGAAGCTGATGTTTCCAGGGCCAAGCGCAAGCAGGTAATTGACAAGATGGCGGCCATGCTCATTCTTCAAGGGTATATGGATAGCAGGCGGGCACGGGAGTAACTAAGGGGCAGGTCTCAGAAGTCGTCTCAGGGACTTCTTTTTTGATCGGAATTCAGACTTGCATGCCTCTTCACGGCACCGCTGATGAATGAAAACAGACCTGTAAGCTCAAGGGTGAATTTTCTTTCTGCGCAGAGAAGCATTACGGAGGAGCCGTTAGCATGCTCGGCGAGCGACCGAACGGGAGCACGAATGCTCGCGCCCCATT
>JAJZPO010000063.1 GCA_021811155.1 Bacillota bacterium
TAATACCTCAGGAATAAATTTTTGACCTTGGAAAATTGGCGTTGTACAATACTCATAGCAAAAGAGTGAAGGGGTATGCCGGTGAAAGTTTACCAGGCATTGGTGAATAATATCGAGCGTGGCATGATTGCTCCTGTGTACCTGTTCTATGGCCCGGAGAGCTATCTGCGGGAAAAAGCGGTCGCGGCGCTGAAAAAGCATTTGGCAGCCGGAGACGTGGGGCAGTTTAACCTGTCAATCTTTGACGGGGCACAGGCCAGGACAGAAGAAATCATCGATGCGGCCAACACGGTGAGCTTTTTTGCTGAGCGCCGGCTGGTGATTGTGGAAAACCCGCTGTATTTCAAGAGCAAAGGGAAAAAAACGGAGGGCGAGGAGGAAGAGCAGGGAGCCGGTGATATCAACCTGCTGAATTACCTGCAGGAGCCCAACCCGGCTGCCTGTCTGGTCTTCGTCACCGGGGACAGCGTGAACAGCAGGTCCAAGACATTCAAAGCAGTGAGCAAAAGCGGCCAGGCCCTGGAGTTCAAAAACCTCAAGGGCAGGGAGCTGGAGGACTGGGCCAAAGACCGGTTCCGGCAGCTGGGAAAAAAGATAGATGGGCAGGCCCTGCAGCATTTAGTTGCCCTTAACCCGGAAGATATGGGGATCTTGCGGGGGGAGATTGAGAAGCTTTCCCTACTGGATTTGGGGCAGGAACGGGTGAGCATTGAACAGGTGAAACAGGCTGCCACGTCTTCAGCTGAAGCCAGCATTTTCGATCTGGTAGATTTTATCGGAGAGAAGCGCAGCACACTTGCCCTGGAAAAGCTGCGGGAAATCATCGGGCAGGGGGAACTGCCCCTGCGGATACTGGCTATGATCAGCCGGCAGCTGCGTCTGATTCTAGTGGTAAAGTCCCTGGCGGAGCAGGGATTCTCCCAAGAGGAACTGGTCCGGGCTTTGGGAATGCACCCTTATCCAGCCGGAAAAATAATCAGGCAGGCGCGCAATTTTTCCGTTGAGCAGCTCGAACAGGCGCTGGAAATATGCCTGGAAATCGATATGGCCTTAAAAAGCAGCAGGGGCAGCCCGGCGTTGCTCTTGGAGTTGGCAGTGATAGGCATCGGCCGCAACCTCCCCCTCAACCTAGGCCGTTGAAAAACTGCGTCTAGCTTTGTCGCAAGCCCTGCCGGCATCCTCAACGTACGTTCAGTACGCCTCCGGTGCCGGCAGGGCTTGCTTCGCGCTATACTTGTTTTTGAACGGCCTTTCTGGATCATGTTGAGCAACAATCTGAGGCCAACAAGAAATGCGCGCTTCGTTTTTCCTCAGCGCGCGCGTTTCCCTGCCGAGGCTGAGACATGCATGTTTAGTCTCAGCCTCTCTAGGACTAGGATCGCGCTAGCCTCGACCCTTCTTTCGGGTTTGCGCGATCCGTCGCAGCACCGTGATAAATATACTCGGCTAAAGTTGCCGAGTATATACTTTCCTGAGGTACGAAAAACGCGTGCCCTTTGGTGGGCACGCGTTGTGCTTTCTTAGCCTACAGCCTTGTTGAACTTGCGGTTGAGACGCGATTTCTTGCGGGCTGCCGCATTTTTATGAATAATACCCTTGACAGCAGCTTTGTCTAAAGACCGGACAGCTTTGCCCAAGGACGGTTTCGCGCTTGCAGGATCGGTGGCCAGGGCCTCCTCGAAGCGTTTGATTGCAGTGCGCAGTGAGGACCTTAGAGAAGCATTTTTCAAAGTCCTTTGCTTTGCCAACTGAACCCGCTTAACGGCTGATTTGATATTAGGCACCCAAGTCACCTCCTTTAAGAAAACAAACACACTCACAGTGCGTGACAGCCTACATTGTACCATGGGAGTTGAATTAATGCAAGGTTCGGATTAATATTGAATACTTTTGTATATGCAGGGAAAGATAAATAACGACACAAACATCAAAAACAAGGTGGTGTACTATCGATGCTTGGCACAATAGTGAGATTTATAGTTTCTGCCGTGGTCTTACTGGTAGTTAGCTGGATTATCCCGGGTTTTGCTGTTGCCGGCTTCTTTGGAGCACTGATTGCAGCCCTGGTAATTGCCGCGTTGGGGTGGCTGGTCGAGCGCCTGTTCAAAGACAAGATTTCTCCGGCCCACAGGGGGATCGTAGGGTTCGTCACATCAGCGGTAGTAATTTACCTAAGCCAGTTTATCGTTCCGGGCGCAATCAGTGTTTCGATTATTGGAGCTCTTTTGGCGGCGCTTGTCATTGGTCTGGTGGACGCCTTCGTACCAACTGAATTAAAACAGTAAAATCTTAAACAGCACTTGGTGAGGCGCCCGGTTGGGCGCCTTAAAACTTGTCCCTAAACAGGGTTCTAACAGGCATGGCAACCTTCATAAATATATTTACAGGAGACAATTAGGGGGGGACAAACTATGCTTGGTGGGGGCCCTAAAAGGAACAGCCGGTATGTTCTAGCCCGGCCGGGACTAGTTTTATTTTTTGTATTCCTGCTTTTGGCGGCCTGGTACAAGCAGTTTCCCGCCACTTTCCAAGAGGTTCGCAGTTTGTTCTCCCTGCCCGGTTTTGAGCGCTTGGCGGGAGGCATATTAGGGGCGGCGGAAAAAGAGGGTTTTCCCAGCCGGTTACTGTTGGTGGAAGGTATGCCCGTTTTGGGCAGTGTAAACCGTGAAGTGGCAGCTTCAGGCCGCACCAGGCTCTTAACACTAAGTTTCTACACTTTAACCCGGGTGGATATCACTGACCCCAGGACTTTTTTCAGGCTGCAGCTCCCGGTGGTGGCCATGGAGTCAAGACCGGATTATAACCCGGCCGACCCTGAACAAGAGGGACCTATCCTGGAACCGATTGAGGAAGATGCGCCTGAGCCGGCCCCCGGTCCGCCTGGGCCGGCACTGGCGGGGATCTACACCAGCCATAATTCGGAAAGCTACACGGGAGACGGAGGGGAACTTTACGAATCAGGCAACGGGGAGATAGCCCAGGTAGCTTCATCATTGTCCGACGCCCTGGAGACTGCGGGCATCCCAACGGTGCGCAGCGACAAAATCCATGATGTCCCGGTGCGGGAGCAAGCCTACAGCCGTTCAATCATAACAGCCAACCAGATGGTAAAAGACAACCCCAGACTCCAGGTCCTCCTGGATGTGCACAGGGATGGCCTGCCCGAAGGAAAAAATAAGAGGGTATTAATGCTGGAAGGAAAGCCCGCCGCCAAGGTAATGATAGTGTTGGGGACGCGCTATGCCAATTGGCAGCAAAACGAAAAGTTTGCCAAAGATTTGGTCGCCAGGGGAAACGAACTGTATCCAGGACTCTTTCTGCCGATTTATTATGCCACTGATGCGCGCTACAACCAACACCTGCTCCCACATGCCCTGCTCCTGGAGTTTGGGGACCAGTACAACACCACACAGGAGGCAGACAGAGCAGCCCAGGCTGTGGCCAAAGTATTGGCTGGCCTGATCAAAGAAGATATGAAGGGCGGATGAAAAGTTGCTGAGGGGAGAAGCTAAAGCCTGAAAGGGGCTGATGCTGAGATGCGCAAAGCATGGATCGCACTGCTTTTGCTCTTCCTCCTCCTGCTGGTATCTCCGGCAGCCGCCACGGTGCCCGGGCAAGACAACGCGCTGGAAAATCCGGCAGCCGCAACGAAAGGCGTCAAACGGCTGACTCCGGTACTGGATCTGGTGGGAGATGAGCTGGCGAAAGTAGGAACAAAACTGGTGGACAGCGCAGTATACAGTTTGGAAAAGCTTTGGCGGGACACGTTGACCTGGAATATTACTCAAAAGGAAAAAATTTGAAGCAGGAGTCAGGAGACAGGAGACAGGAGTCAGAAGTCAGAATGAGCTAAGCAACCGCTTCGGGCTGCATTGGAGCCGGTTGGGGACAGTTCTTGGCTGACTCACAAAAAGATGACTGCAGTATGAAAAAAGGGCAACCCGGTAGCGGGTTGCCATGTCGTCTTTGTCTACAACTGCAGTTGGAGGAGGGTGAAGAGACCAGGATACTGCGGGAGACTACGATGACTTTGCGGCGGCAGGCAACAGTTTTACGCCGAGTGGAAGAATGGCTAAAACAGGATGATTGCCGGGGTGGCGCATTTTTGTTATAATAATTTTCTGTTATAGTATGAGTTTCTGCGAGAAACGAGGGGGAACTATGGGGGAAACATCCCGGTACTTGCGCAATTTTTGCATCATCGCCCATATTGACCACGGCAAGTCCACGCTGGCCGACCGTCTGATAGAATACACGGGCGCCCTGTCAGAGCGGGAGATGGCGGAGCAGGTCCTGGATACCATGGATCTGGAGCGGGAACGCGGCATCACCATCAAACTGCAGGCGGTGCGTCTGAATTACCGGGCCAGGGACGGGCAGATGTATACCCTTAATTTGATAGACACGCCGGGACATGTGGATTTTACCTATGAGGTCTCCCGCAGCCTGGCAGCTTGCGAGGGCGCTTTGCTGGTAGTCGATGCCGCCCAGGGGATTGAGGCCCAGACTCTGGCCAATGTTTATTTGGCTTTGGAAAATAATCTGGAGATTGTGCCCGTAGTCAATAAAATAGACCTGCCCAGCGCCGAGCCGGAACGGGTGAAGGCCGAGATTGAAGAAGTAATCGGCTTGGACGCCAGCGAGGCGATATTGGCTTCAGCCAAATCCGGCATCGGGGTGGAAGAGATTTTGGAGGCCATTGTCAGCAAGATTCCTCCGCCTGAAGGCAACGATAACGCCCCCCTGAAGGCGCTGATTTTTGATTCCCACTTTGACCCGTACAAGGGGGCCGTGTCTTATATCAGGGTCATGGAAGGCAGAGTGAGCAAAGGCACCAAAATCAAGATGATGTCTACCGGCAGGGTATTTGAAGTAACGGAAGTGGGCGTCTTTGCTCCGGCCATGAAAATTGTGCGGGAGTTGAAGGCGGGCGAAGTGGGTTTTGTGGCGGCCAGCATTAAAAACGTCAAGGATACCCAGGTGGGTGACACCATCACGGATTCGGAAAAACCTGCGCTCTTCCCCCTGCCCGGTTACCGCAAGGCCACACCCATGGTTTATTGCGGCCTCTACCCGGTGGACACCGGGGACTACGGCAACCTGCGGGACGCCCTGGAAAAGCTTCATTTAAATGATTCTTCCCTGGTGTTCGAGCCCGAGACCTCGGTGGCTTTGGGATTTGGTTACCGCTGCGGGTTTTTGGGGCTCCTGCACATGGAAATTGTCCAGGAACGCCTGGAGCGGGAGTATAACCTTAATCTGATAACCACCGCCCCCAGTGTGGTCTACAAGGTCAACAAGACCAACGGGGAAACTGTCATGGTGGACAATCCCAGTAACTTGCCCCCGGACCAGGAGATTCTGAGCATCGAAGAGCCCAATGTAAAGGCCACGATTATGGTTCCCAGCGACTATGTGGGCAGCATCATGGAACTGAACCAGGAGAAGCGCGGCGCATACCTCAACATGGAATACCTTTCGGCCAACCGGGTCATGCTGACTTATGAGATGCCCTTGAGCGAGATAGTGTTTGATTATTTTGACCAGTTAAAATCCCGCACCAGGGGGTATGCTTCCCTGGACTATGAACTGGCGGGCTACAAGGAAGCTGACCTGGTTAAGCTGGACATTATGCTGAACAGTGAACTGGTGGACGCTCTTTCTTCGATTGTTCACAGGGACAAGGCGTTCAACCGGGGAAAAGCGCTGGCGGAAAAGCTGAAAGAGATCATCCCGCGCCAGATGTTCGAGGTGCCGGTTCAGGCCACGGTTGGCAACCGGGTCATCGCCCGGGAAACCATCAAGGCTATGCGCAAAAATGTGCTGGACAAGTGCTACGGCGGGGACATTACCCGCAAACGCAAGCTCCTGGAGAAGCAGAAGGAAGGCAAGAAGAGGATGAAGCAGGTGGGCAGCGTGGAGATTCCGCAGGAGGCCTTTATGGCCGTACTGCAAATAGATGACTAGAAGCTTGATGGGGAGAAGAGTTCATCTTCTCCCTTCTGAGTCACTTAGGGACGGTTCCTGACTGACTCGCTTTTGAGTCAGTCAGGAACCGTCCCCAGTTGACTCACTGGGAGGGTCGAGTATGGGGCTGGCTGTTTACGTTCATATACCGTTTTGCGTCAGGAAGTGCAATTACTGCGATTTTCCGTCCTATCCGGTGGCGGGGATGGATGTGGATGGGTACTTGGCGGCCATGGGCAGGGAGATGAGTTGGTACAAGGGAGATATCGCAGGGACGGAGGTAAGCACCCTGTACGTGGGGGGTGGGACCCCGAGTATCCTTGCCAACGGGCAGCTGGAATTTCTGTTTGAGGCAATTCGGCACAATTTCACCTTTGAGGCAGATGCGGAAATTTCCCTGGAGGCGAACCCGGGCACGCTGGATTTCTCCAAATTGAACCTGCTCAAGGAGCTAGGTGTAAACAGGCTCTCTTTGGGGGTTCAGGGGTTGGACCCTGGTTTGCTCAAGCGCCTCGGTAGGATTCATACGCCCGGACAGGCGCTGGAAGCTTTTGACCTGGCCAGGCGGGCCGGCTTTACGAACATCAACCTGGATCTGATGCATGGGCTTCCCGGCATGACTGAGGAGGGGTGGCGGCAAACCTTGCAGCAGGCTGTTGCGCTTGGGCCGGAACATATCTCCGTATACGGGTTAATTATCGAAGAGGAAACGCCCTTTGGGCTGGAATATGAGGCGGGGAGCCTGGAACTACCGGACGAAGAGGAGAGGGCCAGGATGTTTGCCTGGAGCGGGGAATTTCTGACCGAATCGGGCTACAACCATTACGAGATTTCAAACTACGCCCTGCCGGGCAGGGAGTGCCGCCACAATCAGGTTTACTGGCGTAATGAAAAGTACCTCGGTTTTGGGGCCGGGGCGGCGTCTTACCGGCATAGGGTGCGCAGGACCAATTACCGGCAGGTGGGGCAGTACATGGCGGTAGTTAGCCAGGGGCGCCTGCCGCTGGAAGAAAAGGAGGAAACGGCGCCGGCACAGGAGATCTCTGAAACTATGTTTTTGGGGCTCCGCCTAACGGCCGGCGTGCAGAGGTCCTGGTTTTTGCAGCGGTTTGGGATTGAGCTTGACCAAGTCTATGGCGACAGGGTTGCTGCGCTGGTGTCCAAAGGTCTGCTGCTGGACGACGGTGACAGCGTGCGTCTGAGCAGCAGCGGAATCCTGCTGGCCAACGAGGTTTTTTGCGAGTTTCTTCCTTAGTTGTCCATGCTTGACAAAAAAAATAGCTGGTGGTATTTTTTAAGTAAGTTTTAGCACTCGATAGGCGAGAGTGCTAACAAAACTGGGGAGGCGCTGTGATGCAGATGGACGAACGCAAAAAAAAGGTGCTCGAGGCCATCGTTTTGGATTACATTGCTACCGCCGAACCGGTCGGATCCCGGACAATCGCCCGGAATTTCAATCTGGGGGTAAGTTCTGCAACAATTCGCAATGAAATGGCTGATTTGGAAGACATGGGGTTAATAGAACAGCCCCATACTTCCGCCGGACGCGTACCTTCCGATGCCGGTTACCGCTTTTATGTGGACTGGCTGATGCAGAAGGCCTCCCTCAGTGGGGACGAAAGGTCCATAGTTGAGAGTATTGTGTTTCAAAAAATCAAGAAAATTCAAGGCCTGGTTCAGGACACTTCAAGACTTTTGTCCCAGCTTACCAACCTGACCTCGGTGGTTCTTACTCCCCAGCAAAGCAACAGCCCGCTGCACCAGGTGCATATCCTGCCCTATCAACCGGCCAAGGCTTTGATGGTAGTGGTGCGGGAGAGCGGCGCTGTGGAAAACCATGTTGTTGATGTGGCGGAGAGTACAACGGCTGAGGACTTGCAGCAAGTTACAACTATCCTTAACGGCAAACTGAAAGGACTGACACTGGAAAAGGTAAAGTCGAGCCTGCTGCGGGAGATTTATTCCGAGTTAACCAGGCAGAAGGATTTGATCAACCGGGCCTTGGAGCTGCTGGAACCTATAGTGGACAGCAGGGACTTTGACACTGTGGTGCTGGGCGGCACCTTAAACATGCTCAACCAACCCGAGTTCAAGGATGTGCAAAAACTTAAAACTTTGCTGCAAATCTTTGAGGAAGGCTCGGTCCTGAAAAAAATCCTGAGCGAGGAAACAGGCGGAGGATTAACGGTCAGGATTGGTGGGGAAAATAAACTGGAGGAAATGCATGACTGCAGTCTAATCACCGCATCCTATCAGGTTGACGGCCAAATAGTAGGAGTAATCGGAGTTTTGGGGCCCACCCGCATGGACTACGCCAAAGCCTGCACTTTGGTTGAATTTATGACCCAAAACCTGTCGTCTGTCTTGAAGCGGTACTATAAGTAGAGGAGTCAGAATTCAGGAGTCAGGAGTCAGAATGGCTTGTGTCTAAATTATTCTGACTTCTACTACTCTGAAATGAGTCACTTGGGGACGGTTCCTGACTGATTCAAAAGTGAGCCCTTGGAGAACCGTCCCCAAGTGACTCACTGATTGAATCCTGAGGGAGACGGCGAAGAACCGGCCCCAGTGACTTGGAATGAGAGACGGATTTATCAGCACGAAGTATTCTGAATTCTGACTCCTGATTGCTTTTTTGAAGAGTTTGCTATGGAGGGGCTGAAGGCCCTCCTTGTTGTGAGGGGGTTCCGGTGTGACCGTTAAGAGTGCTGCGAACGCAGCGGAGAGTGAAGAACGTTTTTCTGCCCTGTTGACAAACGCCAATGCGGTGAGGGCTATCACCTCTGCCGTTGAGGGTACAATAGGCCCGAAGGGCCTGGACACCATGCTGGTGGATAAGTATGGCGACGTGGTGATTACCAATGACGGGGTCACCATTTTGAACCTGATGGAAGTAAACCACCCCGCCGCCAAAATGATCATCAACATGGCCAAAGCCCAGCAAAACGAGATCGGGGACGGCACCACCACAGCTACTGTCCTGGCGGGCGGGCTCGTATCGGCCGGCGCCAATCAGGTAGTCAAGGGTGTCCCGGTAGCCCGGGTGATTGAAGGCTTGCGCATTGGAGTAAGACATGCGCTGCAAGCCCTGCAGGCATCGGCCCGGGCAGTTGATGATCTGGCCAGTCCGGTGTTTTATCAAGTGGCGATGGTTGCCGGCAGGGAAAACAACGACATCGCAGACCTGGTGGTGGAAGCGGCCCAGATGGTTGGCCTGGAAAAACTGCGGGAAAAAGGCTTCTGGCTGGCTGATACCATTGTGGCTGAGGAAGGCGCCGTCAACGAGGTGTTCCAGGGCGTGATCGTCAACAAGGAGCCAATGAACCGCCATATGCCCAAGGACCTAAGCGAAGTCAAGGTTTTGGTGGTGGATGATGCCCTCGAACCGGAAGAAGTCGAGGACGAGGCTCTGGGTACGGATACGGGGTTCGCCCGTTATCTGCAGCTGCAGGAAGAGTTTAGGGCAAATTTGCTTAAAATAAGGGAGCTGGGTATCAATCTGGTCCTGGTGGACAGAGGTGTCAGCGACTTGGCGGAGGAGTTCCTGACAGATTGGGGTGTGATGGTCATCCAGCGCACAGCCAACAAAGAGCTTGTCCAGGCCGCGGAGCACACCGGGGCCAGGCCGGTAAAACGTACCGGACTGAAAAAGAACCTAGATGATTTGAGCAAATTTGTGGGCACTGCCCGAAGAGCCTACCTGGATGAAAAGCTGGAACATCTGCGAATTCTGGACGGGGCAGGCAAACCCACGGCTACGGTCCTGGTTGGAGCCGCGACCTCAGAGGTAGTGGGCGAACGGGAACGCATAGCCAAAGATGCGGCGTCCAGTGTTCAGGCTGCGGTTCTGAAAGGCGTGGTTCCGGGCGGAGGAGCTGTAGAGCTGGCGGTGGCCCGGCAAGTGGAAAAAGTCCGCCAGGATACACGGGGCATGGCTGCGTATGGAGTGGAGTGCGTGGTTGAAGCCCTGAACCGCCCTTTCACCCAGATTGTGCAAAACGCCGGGTTCAATCCCCTGGAAAAGCTCGGCGATGTGATTGCTGCCCAGGTGGAGGAACAAAAAGACTCCCTGGCCATAGACTGCGACAATGGCGAAGTGGCCGACATGCTGGCAAGGGGCATTGTCGACCCGGCTATGGTTAAAATTCATGCCTTAAAGGCCGCCGGGGAGGTGGCTGAAGCAATTCTCAGAATCGACACAATCATCAAGAAGCGTGAAAATGAACAAAAAGACGGAGAAATTGAATTCTAAATAAGGAAGTGGCAACCGGATGGACAAAGACAGTACTCGCGTATCCGCTGCTGCGGAGGAGCAGGAGTTGAAGGTCAAGCAATCAGGCCGTAACGGTGAAGAAAGTGTTGTACATGACTCGGAGGAACAGGCCGGATACGAAGCTGAATCCCAATTCGAATCCAATGAACCTGAGCTGGGAGATGCGGACGGGGCCCCGGAAGAAAGCATTGACCTGGGCCAGCTCTTGACCGGGCTCAAGCAAGAAATGACCACACTGCGCAACGAGCTTGAGCGGGAGAAGGCCGTCTCTGCCGAATACTTAAGACGCTTACAACAGCTGCAGGCTGACTACGATAACTTCCGGAAACGCACCCAGCGGGAAAAGGAAGAACTGGCCAAATATGCTGCGGAAAAGATCGTCTCAGATCTGCTCCCGGTACTGGATAACCTGGAGAGGGGGCTTTCCGCCAGCCGCAGCAGCCAGGACTTTGAGGGCCTTGCCAAAGGAGTGGAGATGATTCTCAGGCAGCTGGTCTCCCTCCTGGAACGGGAGGGTCTCACAGCTATTGCAGCCGTGGGACAGGAGTTTGACCCGGGAGTGCACGAAGCTGTAATGCGGGTTGAGGTTGATGGCTCTGAGCCCAATGTAGTGGTGGAAGAGCTGCAAAAAGGATATTTCCTGAAAGACAAAGTGTTAAGGCCCAGCATGGTCAAGGTCAGCCAGTAGAAAAAATATTCGTGATGTGACAAGGAGGCAAAACATTAGATGAGCAAGATTATTGGAATTGACTTGGGGACTACTTATTCCTGTGTAGCGGTGATGGAAGGCGGCGAGGCAACTGTAATTCCCAACGCGGAGGGAAACCGCACTACTCCATCGGTGGTGGGCTTTTCCAAAACGGGAGAGAGACTCGTGGGTCAGGTCGCCAAACGCCAGGCTATTACCAATCCTGACCGCACAGTAATTTCCATCAAGCGCAAAATGGGCACTGACTATAAGGTGAAAATTGACGACAAGGCCTATACTCCCCAGGAGATTTCGGCCATGATCCTGCAAAAACTCAAGGCTGATGCGGAAGCCTACCTGGGCGCTCCGGTAACCAAGGCGGTTATTACTGTGCCGGCCTATTTTACAGACAGCCAGCGCCAGGCCACCAAAGACGCCGGAAAAATCGCCGGACTTGAGGTCCTCAGGATTATCAACGAGCCCACCGCCGCTTCTTTGGCTTACGGCCTGGACAAATCCGATGACCATACCATCCTGGTATTCGACCTGGGCGGCGGCACCTTTGACGTCTCTGTCCTGGAACTGGGCGACGGAGTATTTGAAGTCAAGGCCACCAGCGGCAACAACCACTTAGGCGGCGACGATTTCGACCAGCGGATTATGGACTGGATGGTGAGCGAATTCAAAAAGGCCCAGGGCATAGATCTCTCCAAGGACAAGGTCGCCATGCAGCGGTTGAAGGAAGCCGCAGAGAAGACGAAAATTGAACTTTCGGGGGTTATGAGCAGCAACATCAACCTGCCCTTCATCACCATGAGCGAGGAAGGTCCGCAGCACCTGGACATGACTCTCACCCGGGCCAAATTTGACGAACTGACCAGAGACCTGGTGGAAGCTACCATGGGTCCTGCCCGGCAGGCCCTGTCGGACGCCAAGCTCAGCCCGAAAGATATAGCCAAGGTAATCCTGGTAGGAGGCTCCACCCGGATTCCCGCAGTACAGGAGGCCATTAAGAACCTGATCGGCAAGGAAGGCCATAAAGGTGTCAACCCTGACGAGGCTGTGGCCCTGGGCGCTGCCATACAGGCTGGGGTCCTGGCCGGGGAAGTCAAGGACATCGTGCTGGTGGACGTTACTCCGCTTTCCCTTGGCATTGAAACCATGGGCGGGGTGTTTACCCGGATTATTGACCGCAACACTACCATTCCCACCTCCAAGTCCCAGATTTTTTCCACCGCCAGCGACAACCAGCCCAGCGTGGAAATCCATGTGCTGCAGGGTGAACGGGAGATGGCTCAGTACAACAAGACCCTGGGACGCTTCAACCTGGGCGGGATTCCGCCTGCCCCCAGGGGTATCCCGCAAATCGAAGTCAAATTTGACATTGACGCCAACGGCATAGTGCACGTCTCGGCGAAGGATATGGGTACCGGCAACGAGCAGAAGATTACCATCACTGCTTCCACAGGGCTTTCCAAGGAAGAAATCGACAAGATGGCCAAGGATGCAGAGCTTCATGCCGAGGAAGACCGTAAACGCAAGGAACTGGTGGAAGCCAAGAACCAGGCGGACTCCCTTGTCTACCAAACGGAAAAGGCATTAAAGGATTTTGAAGGCAAAGCTTCCGCTGCGGATGTGGACAAAATCAAGCAGGCCATGCAAGAACTGAAAGACGCTTCCAACACGGAAGACATAGAAAGAATCCAAGCCAAGTCGGAAGAACTGACCAAGGTCCTGCACCCCTTTATCGAACAGATGTATCAGCAGGCTGGGCCCCAGGGCGGCGCCGGGCCGCAAGGTGAGCATGCAAGCGACAACCCCAAGGACAATGTGGTTGATGCCGAATATACTGAAGTGAATGACGACAAGTAGGAAGAGGCTATGTAGGACAACGGGGACGGTTCCTGTTGTCCTAGCAAATTCTGCCGAATCGTAGCAGGTCACTGGCTTAAGATGTTTATGGGTTGTAAAGGTAGACCTGGTTGGCAGAATGAATCTCGAATTTAGATGTTGAACCCAGGGAAGGGCTAAAGTAACTGTTTCGTACCGGTTACCGACTCTAGTAGAGACGTAAGAATGCTGTGATGTGGGGGACGAGGTGCGAACTTCGCAGGCATCCGCGCCGGTATGGCCGGATTTTGGACTTCGTACCTCGGACCTCGGCTTTGGGGGCTAAGCGATGAAAAGAGATTACTATGAGGTCTTGGGCGTAAACAAGGGCGCCGGTGCTGATGAAATAAAAAAGGCCTACCGCAAGCTGGCCCGTCAATACCATCCTGATGTGAGGCCCGGGGACAAGGAAGCGGAAGCAAAGTTCAAAGAAGCGACCGAGGCCTATGAGGTCCTGAGCGACCCGGAGAAACGCCAGCGCTATGATCAGTTCGGCCATGCGGGCATGGATCCCAACCAAGGTTTTGGCGGCGGGGACTTCGGCTCATTCGGGGACATCTTCGGCGATATCTTTGACCTGTTTGGCGGCGGAGGCTCCCGCCGCCAGGGTCCGAGGCGCGGGGCTGACCTGCGCTATGATTTGAGCATCAGCTTTGAGGAAGCGGCTTTTGGCGCCAGCAAGGAGATTAAGGTGCCGCGCCAGGAGACCTGTGATGAATGCCACGGTTCCGGAGCTGCTCCCGGAACCCAGTCCGCGGTCTGTCCCCAATGTCACGGCACCGGTCAGGTCAAGACCGTTCAGGCTACCCCCTTCGGCCGGATCCAGACTTCCCGCCCCTGCAACAGCTGCCACGGCGAAGGCCGGATCATCGCCACTCCCTGCCGCAAATGCGGCGGGCAGGGCAAGGTGAGACAGGTCAGGACCCTGGATATCAAGATACCTGCCGGCGCGGAAGACGGGCTGCACCTTCGCTTGAACGGAGACGGGGAAGCGGGGGAAAAAGGAGGTCCTGCGGGAGACCTCTACGTGGTAATCAGCGTAAAACCCCACAAGTTCTTTCAGCGGGACGGCAACGAGGTGTTTTGCGAGGTCCCTGTCAGCTTCATCCAGGCTACTCTGGGCGGGGAAGTGGAAGTACCCACCCTCGATGGTTCGGTCAAGATGAAAATACCCGAAGGAACGCAAACCGGAACCATGTTCCGTTTAAGAGGGCACGGCATTCCTTTCCGCCGGGGCTCCGGCCGGGGGGACCAGCATGTCAAGGTTCTGGTGGTCACGCCAACCAAGCTCACGGAAAAGCAAAAAGAATTGCTGCGCGAATTCGACGCCAGCGCCACACCTGACCAGCACATGGGCAAAAAGTCGTTCTTCGATAAGCTGCGGGATGCAATGGGGTAGGCTAACGGGTAGTATTTGGGGTCGGAATTCAGAACTCAGGAGTCAGGAGTCAGAAGGGCCTTAGATGGCGTGAAGGGGTAAAGACTGTGGATTGGCTGGAATTAGCGGTGACAGTTTCAACTATGGCGGTGGAAGCTGTCGCCGAACTTTTTTATAAGGCCGGGTGCAGCGGCGTAGTGATTGAGGATGTTAATCTGCTGCGCCGCTACATAGAGTCTGGCGCCTGGGATTACCATGACTTCATTCTGCCGGAGGAGTCGGACACTGCGGCTGTGATCGGGTATTTCGCAAGCGACGAAAGGCTCGCGGAACGCAAGGAGCGGCTGGAAGAAGACTTGAGGGCGCTTCTGGAGTTTTTTCCCGGCCTGGTCATCAGGCTGAAAGAAGGCAATGTCAGGGAAGAAGACTGGGCTACAGCCTGGAAAACATATTTCAAGCCGGTTAAAGTAGGGGACAGAATAGTGATCAAACCCACCTGGGAAGACTATGCCGGGAATGAGGCTGAGCTCATTATTCAGCTTGATCCTGGCATGGCCTTTGGCACCGGCACACACCCCACCACATCCCTTTGCATCAGGGCGCTGGAAAGGTCTGTGAGCCCGGGGCGGCTTGTATATGATATAGGCACAGGTTCGGGCGTCCTGGCAATCGCCGCCGCTCTCTTAGGTGCACAGGTGAAAGCGGTGGACCTGGACCCGGTGGCGGTAAAGGTGGCAAAAGAGAACACGGAACTAAACGGACTGATTGACAGGATTGAAGTGAAGCTGGGGGATCTGGCCCAAGTCCTGGCGGGTCCGGCTGATCTTGTGGTGGCCAACATTATAGCCGACGTGATAATCATCCTGGCAGAAGATCTGGAGCGGGTGCTAAAACCCGGCGGAATCTGCCTGGCCTCGGGCATCATTTCAGGCCGCCGCCAGGACGTGGAGCAGGCGCTTCAAGCTAAGGGACTGACGGTGGAACGGGTTGACGAACAAGACGGATGGGTTTTAATCCAGGCCAGGAGGTTAGCAGATGCACCGCTTTCAGGTCAGGCCTGAAGACATTGCCGGAAACATTCTCACCCTGCGCGGGCAGGAGGCGCGCCACCTGAGCAAGGTTCTTCGCCTGGGCCAGGGTGAAGAGGTGCTGGCTTTTGACAATTCGGGGCTGGAGTACCGCGCCAGGGTAGAGCAGGTCAATCAGGACGAGGTTGTCTGCGCTATCCTGGCACAATATGAAACCGGCAGGGAGCCCGGGCTGGATGTTTTTCTGCTTCAGGGACTGCCCAAACTCGACAAGATGGAACTAATCATCCAGAAGACCACCGAACTTGGCGTGCGGTCCATCATCCCGGTTCGTACCGCTCGGGCGGTGATGCAGCTTGAGGGGAAGAAGGCCCAGGACAGGGTGGAGCGCTGGCGGAAAATTGCCGCCGAGGCGGCCAAACAGTGTGGCAGGCCTAAAGTGCCTGGTATTGGCCAGGTCGTCGACCTGGAAGAGGGGCTGAGGGCGCTGCCGCAAGGGACCATGGTTTTGGCCGCCTTCGAAGCTGAGGAAACCTTGGGGCTGGCGGAGGCCCTAGACGCCTGGCCGGGAGTCCCCATCGCCCTGGTAATCGGCCCGGAGGGAGGCTTTGACCCCCGGGAAATTGCCTGCCTTAAGGCACAGGGCGCCAGGAGCGTCAGCCTCGGCCCCAGAATCCTCCGCACGGAAACCGCCGGCATGGCCGCCCTGACTATGATCCTCTACCAGCTGGGGGACCTGGGGAAAGCAGGAGCTGGAAGCCCCCGTGCCACGGGTCTTTGCTTGCACCATTCTGACTTCTGACCCTTAAGAATAGCCAATAAGCAAGGAGGTCCGTGCTTGAAGGCGGCGTTTTATACTCTTGGCTGCAAAGTGAACCAGACAGAGACTGAAGCCCTGGCAGGGATCTTCCGGGCCGGAGGGTATGACATAGTGCCCTTCGAGGAAAGGGCTGACGTCTACGTCATCAATACTTGCACCGTGACCAACATGGGGGACCGCAAGTCCAGGCAGGTCATCCGGCGGGCCGGCAAAGCCAATCCTGAGGGTACGGTGGTGGTTATGGGGTGCTACGCCCAGGTAGCGCCTGAGGAAGTCAGCAGGATCCCCGGGGTTGATTTGGTAGTTGGCACCCGGGACAGAGGCAGGATCCTGGAGCTGGTGGAGAAGGCCCGGGACGGGGCGGAACCGGTTAATATGGTACGGGAGGCCTGGCAGGGAGCGGTGTTTGAAGAACTTCCCCTGTTGGAAACGGAGTCCCGGGTGCGGGCAACCCTGAAAATCCAGGAGGGGTGTAACCAATTCTGCACTTACTGCATCAT
This sequence comes from Bacillota bacterium, assembly GCA_021811155.1. Lineage (GTDB taxonomy): Bacteria > Bacillota > Desulfitobacteriia > Desulfitobacteriales > JAJXUE01 > JAJZPO01. The sequence goes on from JAJZPO010000063.1 coordinate 16,545, forward strand.
TCCGTATGCGCGGGGGCCGGTGCGCAGCCGGGACCCGGAAAAGGCGATGGAAGAGGCAGCCAGACTGATGGCGGCAGGGTATAAGGAGATCGTGCTGACCGGGATTCACACAGGCGCGTATGGGCTTGACCTCGGGCTTGACCTTAACTATCTTGTTTCCCGCCTGGCCGGGCTGCCCGGCCTGAAGCGGCTGCGCCTGAGCTCTGTCGAGTCCACGGAATTCACACCGGGGTTAATTGGAACAATAGCCGCAAACCCGGTAGTCTGCCCTCATCTCCATATCCCGCTGCAGAGCGGCAGCGACCGCATTCTGGCCCGGATGAACCGGCCTTACAGCAGACGTGAATTTGAGCGTATAGTTAAGGAACTGCGCGGCAAGATACCGGACCTGGCGATTACTACCGACATTATCGTGGGTTTTCCCGGCGAGGATGAGGCAGACCACAGGGATTCCCTGGAGTTTGCCGCCCAAATGGAGTTTGCGAACATCCACGTGTTTAAATACTCACCCAGGACCGGCACTCCGGCCGCGGGCTATACCCCGCAAGTCGCACCCGGGGAGAAGGAGGCCAGGAGCAGGGAGTTCATCAACCTGGCCCGGCGTGGTTGGCAGGACTACGCCTCCCGTTACCTTGGCAGGAGCATGGAGGTGCTGGTCGAGCAGGATGTGGCGCAAAACCAGTGGGAAGGCCATACCGCAACATACCTGCGCGTCCGCTTCCCGGCTAAGGGGGATTTGCGCGGGGAGCTGGTCCGGGCCAGGCTGGAAGATTTAGCTGATGATTTTGTCCGGGGACAACTCGAAATAATTTCCAGTTTGAAGGGATAAACTTGTCCGACGCAGAATAAAATAAATAGAATGGAGGTAAGGTCGTGGACGATTGTTTGTTTTGCAGCATTGCCGACCGGAAAATTCCGGCTAATGTGGTGTACGAGGACGATCAGGTGATGGCCTTTCACGATATTAACCCTGTCGCCCCGGTACATGTTTTAATCATTCCCAAGAAACATATCAGCAGTTTAAACGAAGCGGAGGGGCATGATCAGGAGCTGCTTGGTCACATATTATTGACAGCGGGCAAACTCGCCGCTGAGTTGGGAATTGCTGAAGCAGGATATCGTTTGATCACCAATACCGGGCCAAACGGCGGACAGGTAATTTTCCACCTGCACTTCCATCTGATCGGCGGAAGGCACTTGGGTTCAAAGATTGCCTAAAGTTGCCCCGAAAAATAACCATGACTTTTTGGGTCACTCAGTTGTTTATGTTTAATTTTGGGCGCCGATACTGGTGCAATCAGGGGCAAAACTTACCAAAAGTTGACGTTAAAATTGGCTTATAGTATAATAAAATATGTGTATTATAGCCAATTGGCTGTCTGCGCAGTTCTTGATTGTACGTTTATGGTGGAGGGAGGGATATAGATGAGCGAGGTCCATATAGGTAAAAACGAGTCCCTGGATAGCGCACTCCGCCGGTTTAAGCGTAATTGCCAGAAGTCTGGGGTGTTGTCTGAGCTCAGAAAGCGGGAACATTATGAGAAGCCCAGTGTGAAGAGGAAGAAGAAGTCAGAGGCTGCGAGAAAGCGTAAGTTCTCTTAAGGTTTTAAGGAGTGTTTTCCTGTGTCCCTGAAAGATAAACTGACTGAGGATATGAAAACCGCCATGAAGGCCAAGGACGAAGGGAAGCTGAGGCTTTCCGTCATCCGGATGGTCAAAGCTGCAATAAAGAACGCGGAAATTGACAAGAAAAAGGAATTTAGTGATGCTGAGGTTGTCGAGGTTTTGGCCCGCGAGGTCAAAATGCGCCGGGATGCCATACCTGAATTTGAAAAAGCAAACCGGCCTGACTCGGTGGAACAGTTGAATCAAGAAATTGCAATTCTGCTGGAATATCTGCCGCAGCAGCTTTCGGCTGACGAGATCCGTAAGCTGGCCCAGGAGGTTATGGACCAGGTTAGAGCCCAAGGTCCGAAGGATTTGGGTAAAGTAATGGGCGCTCTTACCCCCAAGACCAAAGGCAGAGCCGATGGCAAAATTGTCAACCAGATAGTCAGAGAGCTTCTCGGGACATCTTAAAGTTTAGCATTGGTGTTTGAGCCTGGTTCCTACATGGAAACAGGCTCAAATTTTTATGTTTGACCTTGACATGTGGTATGGACGAACATATAATGTATTCATGATGAGCGCGAAACTCGATGGGAGTTGAAGAAAGGTATGAAGCGGGATATCAGGGAGATTCTGACTGAGCTTGAGCCCAAGGGAAAGGCCCTGCCTTACCTGGAACTGGATTCCATGATGCTGGCCCAGGTGGTGGAAGTTGCCCAGCGGGTGAGCCAGAATGACATCAACAGCACGCATGTACAGAACTGGGTAAGGCGTAAATATATTCCGAACCCGCAGAAGAAGAAATATAACCGCGAGCAGGTGGCGAACATCCTGCTGATTAATGACCTCCGGAATATCCTGCCGCTGGAGAAGATCACAAGGCTGCTGGCCTTTGTCAACCAAGATCCCCTGGCGACAGATGATGATAGAGTCAACCCGACCAAGCTTTACAGGTATTACAGCGAAATTTTTGACCGGGCCATGGAGGATTGGCTTAAGTCTCTGCAAGGCCTGGAAAAGGAGGCAAACGGTGCCTTAGCCGGGGAGGATTTGGCTCCGGGGGACAGGGACAAGGTAGCTACCACCCTGGTAGTACTCAATCTGCTGGCCCGGGCCAACCTGTACAAGGAAATTGCTGAACACTGGCTGGAAGGACTGCTCAAGGAGTCAGGAGTCAGGAGTCAGGAGTCAGAAGTCAGAATTCCATGACGCTATGCGGTACCACTGATGAATGAAACAGACAATGCGGCTACGTTCGCGGCCAGGGGTCCCACTACTTTTATGGTGCTTAAGATTAGTGGGAAGGGCAATGAGGAAGCGAGCCGAAAAGCATGCTAGGCGACGTAGTCTGCTGAACGGAGCAGAAAGAAAATTCGACCCGAGCAGACCCGAAATCGACTTTGTTTCAGAGGTTAGAATGGGAGAGCAGTTTTAGAGCAATCTGCGAATTTTTAACGGGGGAGGGGATGGGTTTGAACGCCGCTATAATCATTGCTTTGGCCGTAGCCGGAATAGTTCTCCTGGCTGTGGAGATTTTTGTCATCCCTGGTTTTGGGGTGAGCGGTATCCTGGGAATTGTAGCCTTAATGGCTGCTATAGATCGGAA
>JAJZPO010000064.1 GCA_021811155.1 Bacillota bacterium
TAAATTTCGCGGGGGCCCCTTCTGTGAATGCTGGCTACGTTTGCGGTCAGGGGTCCCACTACTTTCATAGTTCTTAAGATTAGTGGGAAGATCAATGAGGAAGCGAGCCGAAAAGCATGCTAGGCGACGCAGTCTGCTGAACGGAGCAGAAAGAAAATTCGACCCGAGCAGACCCGAACTCGACTTTGTTTCAGGGCAGTAGTCAGGAGTCAGAATACTCCGGGATCAAATCGGTATTCTCATTCTGACTCCTGACTCCTTCTCCCCAGCAAGAAACGCGCGCTTCGTTTTTCCTCAGCGCGCGTTTCAGTGCCCGTGTTCGATATACTCGGCTAAAGTTGCCGAGTATATACTGAGGTAAAAAAAGTGCCCGGGTTACATCCCGGGCACCGGTCATTAGAAAAGTTAATCAATCAACCGCAGCCGCTGCAGCTGTCGCAGCCCCCGCCCGTCTCACAGGTGTCGGAGCCGCCGTTAATCCCTTTCATGATCAGGTAACTTACGCTGTCCATTAGGCTGGAGAAGTTCTCCTGGGCCTCCAGGTAGGAAGAAATTGTCGCATTCTTTTCCACCTGGCGAGCCACGCTATCATACTGAGCCTGCTCCTCGGCACTCAGTTCCTTGCCATCCCTCCTGGCTTTGGCTTCTTTAGCCTGCCACTCCTGGTACACCCCGATCAGCTCCTGGGCCACCGGGTCGTTGGCCAAATCAGCTTCGAACTTGCGCAGGTTGTGCAGATCTTCGCTCGCCGCAATCAAGTCGCTCAAGACCCTGGCCTGGTCAATAATTTCCTGTGACATTTTAGATCCTCCCCTGTTCAGGCTTAAGCCTGAAAGCTTATCAGTTCCCCTTCCAGCGTCCAGGTGCCCGCCTCAACAATTTTCACCGGCACTAATTTTCCCTCTAGAGTCTTCGGTCCGGGAAAAACAACCAGTTCATTGGTACGCGTCCTGCCGCTGAGCTTATCCTTGTTGGTTTTACTCTCGCCTTCCACCAATACCTCCACCACTTTTCCCAGCAGCTTCTGGTTAGACCTTAGGCTGATCTCATTCTGCAGGTCCATCAGGCGGCTCAGGCGGTCTTTTTTGACTTCAGCGCTCAGCTGCTCCTGCATTTCTGCCGCTGGAGTTCCGGACCGCGGTGAGTACAAGAAGGTAAAGGCAGCATCGAACTCTACCTGCCGCACCATGTCGAGAGTCTGCGCAAAGTCTTCTTCCGCTTCCCCGGGAAAGCCAACTATAAGGTCGGTGGATATGGTGGCTCCCGGCACCAATTCTCTCACCTTGGCGGCCCGTTCCAAATAGTATTCCCGGGTGTACCCCCGATTCATTTTTGCCAAAATCCGGTTGCTTCCCGCCTGGACGGGCAGGTGGAAGTGCTCGCAGATCTTGCTCCCTTGGGCAACGGCCAAAATCATCTTGTCGGTCATATCCCGCGGATGAGAGGTGGTAAAGCGGATGCGTTCAATACCCGGCGCTTCATTCACTGCCAAGAGCAGATCGGCAAAATCAACTTCACCGGGCAGGTCCTTGCCGTAGGAGTTAACGTTCTGTCCCAGCAGGGTCACTTCAATGAATCCTTCCTCAGCCAACCGGGTTACTTCAGCCACAATATCCTCTACCCTGCGGCTGCGCTCCCGGCCCCTGACATAAGGTACGATACAGTAGGTGCAAAAATTGTTGCAACCATACATGATAGTGACGAAGGCCTTCAGCTTGCCCTCGCGGCGCGTAGGCAGGTTCTCTACAATTTCGCCTTCGCTTTGCCAGACATCAATCACAGACTCGCCCTTTTCCTTGACATAGGCAACAAGTTTAGGCAGCTGGTGCAGGTTGTGAGTGCCAAACAAGATGTCCAGGTGAGGAGCCCGTTTGAGGAGGCGCTCTGCCGCCTGCTCCTGCTGCACCATGCAGCCGCAGACAGCGATCACCAACTCGGGGTTCTTTTCTTTCAACCGTTTGAGGTTGCCAATGTGGCCTAAGGTCCTGTTTTCCGCGCTCTCCCGCACGCAGCAGGTATTAATCACGATCAGGTCCGCCTCTTCCAGGGTATCCACATAGGTATACCCCATTTCCTCACACATGCCGGCAATCGTTTCTGTATCCCTTTCGTTCATCTGACAGCCGAAGGTGACGGTATGGTAGTATTGTTGAGTCATGGTTTAAAACCTTCCCAGTTCAGTCTCGTTAGAAACAGTATCTGTTCCTGCCAACTTCATTATGCAATCATACCAGTACTGCCGGTTCCCAGTCAAGCCTGCCGGACGCGAACCCAGGGACGCGAACCAGAGCAACCATTTTATACCCGGAAAAGTATTTTTGCCGGAGGCAGGATTTTGGCATCTCCAACGTGAATACAATATACAAAAGGCAAAAGGTGGTCTTTGTTATGAGCTGCTACCCTGAAAAGAACCCAAAAGAAAACAAGTGCAAGGCTTGTGATAAAAGATGCTGCCCCAGAAACGACAAGAAGTGTTCCGGCTGCAAATAGGCTGTCCCTTGACAGTCTTTTCTTTTCGTTCCCTTTGTTAGCCTAACGGTTACCGGCAACATCTGCCGCATTCTGTTATGTGCAAGATTCCCTCTCATCCACTGAAACCCTTCGGAGGCGTCTCAAACTCCACTGCCAGCTGTCCGGAATTGGAGATAGAAAACCTGAAATTTTTCAGGTAAGACAGGAAAATCTCAGTGCCCTGTAGAATTGCCAACATGATTCAGGGAATAATTTTACACAAGCTGACTATTGCCAAGAGTTATTATGAAATGTGAAATGAGGGAGTATCATGCTAGTGGTCACGACGGAAAATGTATCTGGCTACAAAGTTAGGGATGTCAAAGGGCCGGCCTTCGGGGTTGTGGTACGCAGCCGGGGAATCGGCGGCAATATCGTAGCAGGCTTGCGGAGCATAGTGGGCGGTGAGATCCATGAATACACGGAAATGCTTGAGGACGCCCGGAAACAGGCGGTAGACCGCATGGTACTGAACGCCCAGGCTATGGGAGCGGATGCCGTTGTGATGATGCGCTTCGATTCCAGTGAGATTGGACAGACCATGAGCGAGATCGTTGCCTACGGCACAGCGGTAGTACTCGAGAAATTGTAAGCATGATCAGCTTGATCACCAGTTTGTATATCCTGCAGATTCTCGTTGTTATGGTCCTGGCTTTACTGTCTTGGTTCGTTTTTGACAAAAGGTTCCGCCGGGACCACGGCAAGGTAGTTCCCCCAGGTTTCCAGCCAACCGCTGAGGTCTTCGTCGACCCGACCAGCAACAAAAAATTCCGGGTCTATTACAACCGGAATTCGGGGCAACGCTTTTACCACGAAGAAAACTAGGCAGGGTGCGGTTCAGGACCGTACCCTGCCTAGTTTTCCTTTAATGAACAAAATCAAGTACAATGTCCACCACTTCCGGTGAGTTACCTAGCCTGATTGGTGGTCCCCATGTTCCGAAGCCCGAGGACACAATCACCTGCAAGTTGCCTTTGCGCAAGAGTCCCCAGTCATCTTCATACATGCGGCCGGTAATCAATTGGTTGGGAAACATTTGACCCAGGTGGGTGTGTCCGGACAACTGCAAGTCCACGCCCTGGATTTGAGCGTTTTCAAGGTCTGTAGGCTGATGGTCCAACAGGATAAGTGGAGCCCTCCGGTCCACTCCGCTGAGGAGCGCCGCGAGGTCCTTGCGTTTCCCTGCCCCGAACCTCTCTCTGGAGCTGTCATCCCGACCCGCGAGGTAAAAACTGCCGGCAACCTTGACATATTGGTCCCTCAATACCTGTACTCCGGCTTCCCGCAGATACTGGACTACCTCCTCAGCATGGCCGCCAATATATTCGTGGTTTCCCAACACGGCGTAAACTCCGTACCTTGACTGCAAGCGCCGGAAACTGTCTGCCATTTGCTGTTCCACAAACGGTTCAACGCTTTCGTCGATCACATCCCCGGCAAAAAGGACAATATCCGGTTTCAGGCTGTTAACCATGTCCACCATCTTAACCAACTGCCCATTCTTGACGATCGTGCCCAGGTGGACATCAGAAACCATTACTGCATGCAGCTGCGTAAGGTTTCCTGCCGGTTTGGGAAGTGCCAAGTGGTAACGTTGGACTTTTGGGTGCCGCGCGTTCCATGCGCCGAATAAGAGGAGCCCGCTAACAAGCAAAAAAACGCACAAGCCAACGGCAGGGGCAATCCCTGCTACTCTTGCCCAACCCGGCAAAAACCGAAACAACCTATCCAACAACCGAATCAGGTCAATCCCGGCCAAAATCAGCACAAAATAGAACATGGCCCCGAGCCAATAGGCTCCAACCAAAGTCAGCCAATGGCTCAGCCAACCGGGGTAATATTTTTCCCCAATCCTCCCTGCCAGATAGGACAGGGCGATAAGCCAGAAGACAAGCCAGTAGGCATAATGGTTGACGAAAGGCTGATGACTGAACAAGGCCTGCCACCCGCGCAGACCGATGTAGTAATTCAGGCCGGCGTAAATGAGGAAAAACACACCGACCACCAGAAAGAACAGGGGATTCATGATCAAGGTACCCAACCTTCAAACAAAATTTGTTTACTCCAATATTTTAGCATATATGGCAGCGGTACACTAAGTCATAATAAAAGCACACAAGGCATGCCCCATAAGTTGCAGGCATGCCATAACCGTTTGCCCACTGCGTCCAATTATGCTATGCTAATCCAATAATGGAGGTATATAATGTGCGAGAACAAATCCTTGCTGCAATTGAATCGGAACGGGGCCGCCGCCCCGAGGTCCGGCTAAATAAGTCAAGGGCCGCGCATCTGGCGCAGGAATGGGCGTGCGAACCATTTAACTTGCCTGTCTGGGACGCTCCTGTGATTATGGACAGCAATCTGGAGCTGGCCAGCGCTTATTTTTTCTTTGGCAACGCAATCAATTTTGCTTTTCCGCCAGACCAGTTCGGCCCGGTTGGAAGCGTTCAATTCTGGCTCACCCTGCGCAGCCACCCGGAACTGCTTGAGAGTCTGCTTCAAATCTCGCCCGACAGGTTTCTGGCTTTGTTTGGCCCCTTGCCCATGTGGGAGGCAAGGGTTGCACTCTGGCAGGAAACTGCCAGGCTGCTGCGGCGCAAGTACAACGGGAAGGTTACGGACCTCTATGAAGCAAACCATTGGAATGCTCCGGAAATCGTCCAGGCCATGATGAGAGATTTTCCCGCCTTTCGCGACGTTGCCGCAGGCATACCCTTCGCCCGAAGGGCTCAGCTCACCCTGTTCATGACCCACTGCCGCTTTCAGGAGAGCATGCTTTTCACCAACCTGGATTACCTGACAGCGAGCGCCGACCTGCAGGTATTTAACGGTCTGCTCCAGCTTGGCGTCCTGGAAGTCCCCGAAATCCCCGCAAGTCAGGGCTTAATTGCAGCAGAATCGGATTTGGAGGTGACTCTGCGTTCAGCTGCAATACTGGGCGCTGATACGCTCCTGCATGAGATTAACCTGCGGCGCAAAGAAAAAGTCACCGCATGCCAATTGGATTACATTTTGCGCGAGACCGGTACGAAGTGCAAAGTTCCCTTCTCCCTGGCCCTGACAACCGCTTATTAACCTGTATACACTAGCTTGTCCGCAGGACTGCCCGTATAAAGATTCGGGCAGTCCTTTTCTTTACGCCGCCCCCAGCGCATAGAATTCAGTACAGGACTGACAAGTCTCGAAGGTTGTACAGTAACCCATGATGGACCTTCGTAATAATATGCTAATACCAAACACTTTCACCTAAGGAGGATACCCCTCAATGAATTTGGAAGAGAGAAAACGATCGGATCACTCCCACACTTATGCTCTGATCATGGCAGGGGGCACGGGTACTCGCTTTTGGCCCAAAAGCAGGCTGCACCGGCCAAAACAACTCCTAAAATTTTTCGGCGGTCAAAGCTTGCTGCGGGAAACCGCTCTGCGAATACTCCCGCTGCTTCCCTGGTCCCACATTTATGTAGTGACAAACCAGTCTTATGAGCCGTCAATCAGGGAAGAGCTGCCGGAACTCCCTTCCGCCAACATTATCCTGGAACCTGAAAACAAGGATACCGCCGCCTGCATCGGCCTTTCAGCCGTAAGGCTTTCCTGCGTTGATTCCAGGGCCGTGATGATTTGCATGCCGGCGGACCATTATATCAGCGAAACCGATGCATTCTGCCGTACTGTGGACCAAGGGGTTGTCCTCGCCGGCCGGAAAGAGTGTCTGATAACTATCGGCATACCCCCAACCAGTCCCAAAACAAATTTTGGCTACATCAAACGGGGTGAACAGCTAGACGTAGACAGTTTGTCCGGTCCGGTATTCATGGTTGACCAGTTCCTGGAGAAACCTTCCCGTCAGCGGGCTATGAGTTTCCTGAAAGCAGGCAATTATCTCTGGAACAGCGGCATCTTTATCTGGCAGGCAGGAACCATTCTCAAAGCCATTGAGAGATATATGCCTAAGCTATCAGCCGGGCTGAGCAAAATTAAGGAGTTCTATGGCACCTCTGAAGACAATAAAGTTACTGCAGAAGAATACAGTAAGATTGCCGCCATGTCAGTAGACTACGGCATTATGGAGCGGGCAACTGAGGTTCTTGTCCTGCCCGGGCACTTCCAGTGGGAGGATCTGGGAAGTTGGTCCGCCCTGGAAAACATCCTGGCGCCTGATTCCTATGGCAACGTCGCCAGCGGCCAACACTTGGGAATGGACACATCGGGATGCATTATCGATTCGGAAGAAAAACTTGTAGCCACAATCGGGCTGCGAGACTTAATTATCATAAATACCAACGATGCTGTACTTGTATGCGCCAAGGACCGTGACCAGGACATCAAGATGCTGGTTGAAAGTCTTGGCGCAGCTGACTACTCCAAATACCGTTAAAGGAGCTTTAGCAGTGACATGTTTTGAATGGCTGAAGCAAACTGCTGCTGATTGGTATGGTCTTGAAGTCACGGGTGCGGTGCAAGTGAGGGACGCCTGGCGGCTCGACACCCAGGCAGGTCCCAAGTCTTTTAAACAAGTGGATGCTTCAGTGGAAAAGGTAAGGTTTGTTGCCGCTGCAGTCCAGCACATTATTGACAATGGCTTTTCCCACACAGTCCCTTTCATCAAAGCATCAACCGGACAATATGTGTTGGACCTTCCGGAGGGAGTGTTTTACCTTACAGACTGGATCCCAGGACGAGAAGGGGATTTCTCCAGGCTGGAAGACGTCTTGTCTGCCACCCGGGTCCTGGCAGAGTTCCACAAATCTTCCAGGGGATTCGTCCCGCCGGACGACGCCAAATCCAAAGAATCCTGGGGGGAACTGCCTGCGGAATGGCAGAACCACCTGCGAAGTTTGGAACACTACCGTGAGATAGCGCGGGGGGCTCCCAATGACGAATTTAACAGCCTATACCTGCACTGCTGTGATAAGTATCTGTCCCGCTGCACACTGGCCATAAAAATTCTGGCCGGCTGTGATTATCCCGCCTTAGTCGATGAGGCAAGGAAGCAGGGAGGTCTTTGTCACCGCGATTATACCTACCACAACTTTATTGTGGATCCAAAAAACAAGTTATATCTTATAGACTTCGATTACTGTACCCAGGAAATCCGAACCTATGATATTGGGCGCTATGCCCGCAAAGTCGCTAAGCATTTTGCCTGGCAGCTCAATCCGGTTAAACTGGCGCTGGAGGTCTACGACCGGGAAGCCCACCTCAGTAGTGATGAGATCATCTTTATCCTGGCTTTTCTGCACTTCCCCCAGCGCTTCTGGCGCATCGTCAGCCGGCACTTCGTCCCTGCAAACAAAGGTCAGGACTTTCTGCGCCAGCTCCGCCACGAACTCAAAACCCAACAAGCTGAAGAAAACTTTCTGCAGCTTCTTGCTGGGGAAATCTCCCGGGGGGTCTTGACCAGGAGGTGAAATCCGTGGAGCAATGGCCCCTCAAAGAATTAGCTTCAATTTACAGTCTGCATATTCAAAATATGGAACAGCAGAAACAGAGCGTCCTTAAACTCGAGACAAATCGTGGGACCTTTGCCCTAAAGCATTCTCATTTGGAACCAGAGGAATTATACTTGCAGTTTGACATCTGCCGCCATTTGGAAACGAAAGGCTTTGGCAGAATTGCCTCAATTGTTCCCACCAGGAATGGTGACCCTTTTGCCCAAGTCAACTCAGAGCGTTTCATGCTTACAGCCTGGTTGGAGGCTGAACAGTCAAACCTCCTGAACCCTGCAGACCTGGAATTGGCCGTCCTCAATCTGGCCCAGTTCCACAAAGCCGGGACCGGCTATTTTGGTAAGGTTTTTTGGCCCAAACGCAGACTTTACGGTGTTTGGCCCCAACGTTTTAGTTTTCGTCTGGGGCACATCCAGCGTTACCGGCGTCAAATTCTGGCTAGGGGAATCAGGGACGAGTTTGACCGATTGTTCGTAAATTTCGCCGGCCGGGCTCAAAACCAGGCCGGGTCAGCCATTAACCGGCTGAGGGCAGGCCCTTACTATCACCTTGCCAATAAAGCAAGGGAAATGGGTACAGTCTGCCATCATGACTACGCCTACCATAACATCCTCATTGATCGTGACCGGCGCGTATGGCTGGTTGACTTCGATTACTGCATCCTTGACATGCCCTTGCATGACCTGGGGAGCATGATTTTGCGCACAGTAAAATTATCCAATTGGAGCCTTGCAGAGGCCCTGCGCATATTATTAATATACCATGAGGAGAAACCGCTTGAGCCAGGTGAACTGGAAGTGCTGTTGAGCTTCATGGAGTACCCTCAGGACTTTTGGCAATTGGCCTGGGCCAGGTATAACGAAGTGGGAATGCATAAATACGAAAGTCTGCTTTTCCGACTGAAAAAATTCGTTGATACTGTCGGGGCCAGAGATAAATTTCTTGCCAGGTTCGCCAAGCTGTGCGAAAGCAAAATTTTTTTGCCTGGGAGGGACATTCTGTGAAAATTGGCATCGATGCCAGGGCGGCAATATGGTACCGCGGAACAGGGATTGGCACATACACCTATCAATTATCCCGGAACCTGGTTGGTCTGGATAGCCGCAACACTTACCGTTTTTTCTGGCCAGGCGACGAATACAAAGACCTGGACCCTCGTACCGACGCAGTATTTAACAGCATCCTCAGGCATAAAGATAAATTTTGGGAGGAAGTACATATACCCGCCGCACTGGAAGGAGACAACATTAACGTCTACCACGTCCCGCAAAACGGTATCGGTTTGCCGGTACGCAAGGGCTGTCCGTTTGTGGTGACCGTTCACGACCTGATTCCATATGTTTATCCTGAAACCGTTGGCAGGAATTATCTCAAGGTCTTTTTGCAGGAAATGCCGCGCATTATGGAAGAAGCCGATATAGTCATTACCGTGTCTGAGTGGTCCAAAAAAGACATACAAAAGATTTTTAAGCTGCCCGACGAACGAATTTTAGTAACCTATGAAGCTGCGGAAGACATCTACCGTCCTCTGGACAGGAAAAAATGCAGGGAAATTATCTCTCAAAAATATGCTGTTCCGGGCCGTTTCGTGCTGTACCTGGGCGGATTCGGACCGCGCAAGAACATCAGCAGCCTGGTCAATGCTTTTTTCGAACTGAAAAATGAGCTTGACCCCGATGTCAACCTGGTGGTAGTGGGAAAACCCGGCAGGGACTTCGAGGAGTTGAATCTGCTGGTGGATGCCCTGGGCATCAGAGACCGGGTCTTGTTCCCTGGCTTTGCACCCGTTGAAGACCTGCCGCTGTTCTACAACGCCGCTGCAGTCTTTGTCTATCCGTCAATTTATGAAGGCTTCGGCCTCCCCCCCATCGAGGCCATGGCCTGCGGCACCCCCACCATTACCTCAAATGTCTCCTCCATACCTGAAGTGGTCGGTGATGGAGCGGTTTTGATCAATCCTTTCAACTCCCTGGAACTTGCCGAAAACATTTACACTCTGCTTAATGACGAGGACCTTGCCCTGCAGTACACAGTCAAAGGTCTGGCACGGGCGAACCAATACTCCTGGAAAAAAACCGCAGAACTAACCATGCAAGCATATGAAAGGTTTGCCTGAAAAAAAGACCCTGGCCCGATGCCAGGGTCTTCATATGAACGGCTTAAAGCGAGGGCTTGCCGGTTCCCGCGGTATCCCAGCCGGCAAGACTGAAAGACTTGCGCTGTTCCAGCACCAATGCCTGGAAGAAGAAGATCAAAATAAAAATGGCAGGAAATGAGTATCTGGTCTGTCCCTCGGTGAGTGAGTATATGCAGGCAAACATGCAAAAGGTGATGAAGAGATAAAACACTGTCCCGTCCAGCTCTTTTCCCTTGAACAACCCTTTCAGGACCATGCCGGCGTAAAGCAGGATTCCCAGCAGACCCAGGAAATACACCGGCGCCCGGACAAGTTCAGTCAGTGTAAAAAGCAGCTTGGTACTCCCCGCGCCAAAGCCGGCGCCATTCAGGCTATACTCCAAATCTCCCTGCAGCAAAAAAGTACGGACAAGCCTTTTGCCCATCAGGACAAGATATTCCTTCGGATGGCTGACAATCCACTGCTCAGCTGCTCTGGTAAGCATTCTGTTCCGTTCGGTCATACTCGCAGCCTTGTATTGCGGTGTGAGCACCAGGGAATTTTCCACCTGTTCTGCAGGCATCCACCCTCCCGTATGATTTTGTGAGTTGCTGTTGATATAAAGGTTAATCCCGCCGTTGTTTGATACATAGGTGAATTCCCCAAACAATTTATAGTTGCGGTAGAGCCAGGGTGAGAGCGTCAATGTGCATATCAGCAGCGCCAAAAGGCCGTTGAGCAGACTTTGGCCCAGGGTTTTCCGCTTTCCGAGCAGGTCGCTCAAAAAAATGGCCAGGAAATAGGCCGGGAAAAAGGGCTTAATCATCGTCTCCAGCCCAGCGAGGAAGCCAATGAGCAGATATTTGAACTTTATTTCACTCAGGTACAGGTTTGTGGCCAAGAGAAGGCCTGTCGTAAACATTATCTCCGTACCTACAATGCTGTTATAGAAGATGTTGGCCGGAAAGAAGACAAACAGCAAAAAGGCAAATTTCCTCCCCCTCTCCGGTATCGCGGAGAGGCGGAGAATCCGCAATACCAGCAGGTTGTTCGCAAAGCTGAGGCAGATGTTTAACGCCTTGGCAACCCAGAGATGAGCGCCAAACAGCCAATAAAACAGGCTCAAGGCAATTGGGTAGCCCACCGTTGTATAGGTATCGCCCCAATCACCTCCCAGCGCTATGTTCCGGGCCAGGTTATGATAGTACAGGAAGTCAGAACAGGGCTGGGTGTTGACCAGAATTACCCAGAGCAAATCAGCCGCCAGGCCTGCCCCCAGAATGATGGAGTAATACGATTTAAAAATTATTTCTCTCACTCTTCTTCTCCTTAATTTATGTATATTTATAAGCGTTTGCATAACCGACTTCGACACGGACAACCTGGTATCCTTTTTTCCGCACAACTCACAGAAAATCAGTCGTCTGCCAAATGCCATGCCCGGACCTCTTTTGCTACCAACAAGGCCAGTTCGGGTATTTGGACCTGCAACTCCGGGGAAAGGTCCAAACCCCAGTCTACACACTTAGGCTGAATCCCGAAAATCGTAACTTGGGGTGGCAGTTTGCACAGGACCCTGCCGGCATTCATCGTCTCGATCAAGCCTGGCTGGTGCAAGGAGAAATTATGTGCTCCCGGTATGAGCGAGATGTCATTTGGATTAAACTTAAATATCGTCCCCGGTTCTGCACCGGCGTCAACGCTGTCCACTACAATCAGGCTGTCAACTTCTTCAACCAGATAGAGCAGATCCATGCCCGCCGTGCCGCCTTCCAGCAACTCAACACCCTGCGGCAGGCCGCACTTTTCCAGTTCTTTCAGGACGTGCACTCCAGCCCCGTCATCGGAAAGGAGAATATTTCCTACTCCCAACACAGCCACCGTTTTTGCCATCACAACCTCCGCTTAAAAAGTATTCCTGCCTTAAAAGCATTTTCTAACCAAAACTCCTGTTAATCCCTATACTGGCAGGCTATGGTCCAGAATATGCGCAATAATCGACTTAAAATCAGAGCTCATGTACAAAATTCGGGTATCGCCTATTTCAGCGTCTAGAGGGAGCTAAAATGGTTTCTCCAGACATTCTGACTCCTGACTTCTGAATATTAATGAATAACTTTGCAGGACAAGGTGAAAATCTATATTTGATTTGCGGGGGAGGTCTTGCCCGTGGCAAGTATTTGGCGGACAGTCATCATTTACTTTGTTGTTTTATTCGCTGTGCGTCTGATGGGTAAGCGTGAACTTGCCCAGCTCTCACCTTTTGATTTTGTCGTGGCCATAATCATCGCTGAACTGGCAGCGCTGCCCATGGAAGAAAAAAACATACCCCTCTGGGAAGTTTTCATTCCCCTAGGGGTACTGGTTCTGCTGGAGATTGGGCTTTCTTATCTTGCCCTAAAAAGCGAAAAAGCCCGGGGCTGGATCTACGGCTTTCCCACTGTGGTGGTGGCCAAAGGCAAAATCATTGACTCCAATATGCGCAAGCTTCGCTATAATACCAATGACCTTTTAGCTCAACTGCGGGATAAAGGGATCTTCGATGTCTCAGAAGTAGAGTACGCTATCATGGAAGTGCCTGGCACATTAAGTGTGGTTCCCAAGGCAGCCAAACGGCCTGTGACCCCACAGGACATGGATCTAACCCCCCAGGAAGCGGAAATCCCCATTCCTGTGATTCTGGACGGGTCCATTCAGCGCCGGAACCTGGCAGACTTAGACTTGCAGGAGGAAACGGTAATCTCCAAGCTTGCGCAACAAAACTTGCGGGCGGAAGATATCTTCCTGGCCACTTTTACCCAGGCTGCAGGTTTAAGGATAATCAGCAAAATCGGGGAGCCTATACCCCCCGGATTAAACCATCTGGAAAATTAGTCAGGAACTGGCCTGTTTAAAGTGTATTTTTGCCATGCTTTCCATCCCCTTGCGCTGATAAATCTCGGCCAGGTGCAGGTGCATAAACTTGTTGCCAGGAAACCTTTCCAGGCCTTGACCCAAAGTAACTACCGCTTCGTCCAGCATGCCGGCATTCTTCTGGGCATAGGCCAGGTGCAGCCAAACTTGATAGTCCTGAGGTTCTAATTCAATAATTTTTTTGTACTCGGCAACTGCGTCATTCAATCTGTTTAGTTTAACCAGGCAGTCGGAGAAACGCAAACGGGCCTGGATGTGAGCCGGATCCAATTTAACTGAGCGCGAAAAAGCAGAAGCGGCGGTTTCCAGGTCCCCCAGCTGCAGGCAGGCAATGCCGAGGTTATCATAAACGTCAGCCTGTTGGTCATCCAGGCTGATACTTTTACGGTATGCTTCCAGAGCCTCCTGGTATTTTCCCAAGTCCAAATAGGCGTTGCCCAGATTATAAAAGTAAGAACCTTCTTCCGGATTGTAATTTATGGCTGCCAGGTGATACTTTACAGCCTCTTCAAGGTTGCCGATTTCATTGTGCAGAGTACCCAGGTAATCTAAAACACAGTCATCATCCGGGACCAGTTCCAGTACCCGCTGAAAAGCAGCAATCGCCTCATGGTGTAAACCATAACGGTCACAGGCACACCCCAGCTGATAATAAGTCTCGTCGTTAAAGGGATTTTGTCGCACCAGCTTCTTGAATTTTTCTATCTCTAAATAGAAAACGTTTTTAACCATAATTATCTCCGGTACATCAGTCTTCCTGGAGATAATAATTCAAGATGAACAGTCCGATTCCCTGCCGCAGCCGGCAAATTTTTTAGCCGGCGTACTCGCCATGCAGGCAGGTCATGATACTGGACTCAGGGTCCAGGTCCCCATCAACAATTTGGTCCAACCCGCCGATGGCGCCTTCAAACAGAGAAATCTTGCGGCGCAAAAACTCCAAAATAGTTTCCTCCACCGTATCCCTGGCAAAAAGGTTGTAAATCCTCACAGTATTCTCCTGACCGAGCCGGTGTACACGGCCAATTCTCTGTTCTACCCGCATGGGATTCCAGGGCAAATCGTAATTTATCACTAGATTGGCTTTCTGCAGATTTATCCCTTCTCCCCCTGCTTCCGTGCTAATCATCACCGGATACTCCTCTTGGAATAACTTTCTTGCCCATACTCTGTCCCATGCTTTCAGATCACCATTGTAACAAAGGGATTGAATTTCTAACTTGCTGAGGAAATCATAGAGATAAGCCTGAGTAGCTTTAAATTCTGTAAAAATTATCGCTTTTTGCCCGGTTTGCGCCAGTATATCCGCGACCGCCAGGGCCTTTTGATTTTCCTTGATTTGCGCGGCCAGCTCTGCCAGATCTGACAACCCCATGCGCCTTAGGGTACCCTGGGCGGCAAAACTGCTGCTGCAGATTTCGCGCTGCAACGTTATCAGGTTGAGGATACTCAGCTTGCTTAGCCGCCGCCTGCGGTATTCTCCCCGGATATAGTTGTTTACTCCCTGATACAGGAGCTTCTCAGCTGGGCTGAGGTCTACAGGTACCAGGTTAACCAGGCGCGGCGGCAGCCGCAAGTCAATATCCGCCTTGCGGTTCCGGATCATCACTTGCGCCAAAGCTCTCTGCAGGGCGTTAACATTCTTAGCGCTCTGGTCCTCCTCCATAAACCTGTGCTGAAAGTTGTTCAGTCCGCCAAACAGCCTGGGGTTAACCAATTCCACCAAATTGTACAGTTCCTTCAGGTTGTTTTGCATTGGCGTCGCCGTTAGCAATAACAGGTACTTCGAATCAATCTTCTGCACGGCTTTAAAATTGGCTGTGGAGCTGTTTTTCAGGCGATGCGCCTCATCCACCACCAAAAGGTCAAATCCTGCCTGACAGATTGCCTCCAACTGTTCTGCTCTTTTCGCCCGGTCGATGGATGCGACGATAAAACTGAAATAGGTCCAGTTATGGTCCCGGCGGTTGTGGTAAAAATACAAGTCAAACTTCTCTTTCATCTCCATGCACCACTGCGGGGCCAGGGAGGCCGGTGTAAGAACCAATACACGTTTGATGACCTCTCTGTCCAACAATTCGCGCATGATCAAACCCGCCTCGATAGTCTTGCCCAAACCCACTTCATCAGCCAGAATTGCCCTTCCGTCCATTTGTTCAATCACTTTTTCAGCCGTCTGGATCTGATGGCTTAGAGGCTGAAAACTAAATTTACCGCAGCATTTTAAGGCAGCCAAAATAAATCACCTCGCATTCATAGCTTGAACGCAAGGTGAAGATAAAATAATGCAAAAATATTTGCTTTAACACCCTTTACTATCAAAAAAAGAAACTATTGCAAAGCACAGGGCCTGATTTATAAGTTTTTAAAAACCCCGGCTTTTTGCAGGGATTTGTAAAAAATAACCACAAAGGGTCCGATAATCAAGCCCACCGGGCCAATTGCTTCCAGACCGATGAACATGCTCAGCAGGACAAATAACGGGTCCAGTCCCACATTGTCACCGACTATTTTAGGTTCAACAACGTGACGTGTGACAGACATAATCCCCACCAGAGCCAGGAGGCCAAGACCATAACTGGCATGTCCGAGCAAAATCTCTACCACAGCCCAGGGTACCAGAACCAACCCGGCGCCAAGCACAGGCAAAATCCCGCACAACCCAATGATAATACCAAGCACAAAGGCATAGCGAGTGTGGAGAACTGCCAAACCGGCAATAGTGAAGATAATTGTGCCTATTACCAGAATCAGTTGAGCCCGGAGAAAGCCAACCAAAGCCTTGGAAAAATCACTGCCGATAGCGCTCAACCCGTCCCGCCACTCATGCGGGAAAACACTGATAATGCTTTGTTTATAAGCTTCCCAATTGCGCGTGATGAAGTAAGCGGCAACCAAGGCAATAACCAGAATAATGAACAGTTCCGGCAGCAAAAAAGCCAGCGTGGAAACCCCCAGCACACTCTTTGTGACAAACTCGGAGGCCGAACTGCCCAACTTGTCCAAAGACTGCATAGCCGCTTCATTCAGCCTGGGGTTCAATCCGATATAGAGCCCTTCTATCCGCGGCCAGATTTCGGCAAAGCTGCGTTTGAAGGAGTGCAAATAATGGGGCCACTTACTGGCCAGATCCTGTGCCTGCTGCACCGCAAGTATGGTAAACCAGGTAAAAACACTGCCCAAAACCAGAATCACCAGGATAAGCACAATGGCTACCGCCCATTTGCGGCTCAATCTGGTGTGACTCTGCAGAAAGTTGACGAGTGGAAGCATGATGGCAGAAAGAATCAATCCCCCTAGCAGCGGCACAAAAAACTTGATGTACCTGCCCAGAAGATAAAAGAGAAAACCAAACACCAGCCAGAACAGGATAAACTTGGCTGTCTTGATCAGAAACTGCCTGGTAATTTTATGCATATCAACCTCCGCAACTTTTCTACCCAGAAATTATTGCCAGCTGAACCCGAGCTTAAACCTGTCTAATTGCCGCTCCGGTATACCACCCTGCGGCTGCGGCGGGCCAGGCGCCTCTGCACCATTACCAAAGTCACGAGCGCCACGGTGGTGAGCAGATACCAAATCAGGCCCGATTTCGGAGACAGTGGCACTGGCTCGGGCACACCGACAGATTCCTCTGCCACGAGGGGAACTGTCTGAACCAGCTTGCCCTGCAGGTAGATCTCCAGCTGGCCGCGAGCCTCACCTGCTTTAATGGGCAAGGACAGATTTCCCGGCTTTGGCTTGAGTTGAAAACTGTCCTGGGCGCCGTTAGCCAGGGTGCCATACACGTCAGTGTCCGGAACCAGTTTCAACACCTGTCCGGCGCTTAGCTGCACAGAATTCAGCGCTTGTCCTTTCGCTGCCAGCAAAACGTCATGGTATTGGCTAAAGCCGTAATCCAGGAGGGCAGCAGCATCCTTGTCGGCAGTACGCGGAAAAGGGTCTTTAAGCCCTACGGCAATCAAACGCCTGCCGTCACGGGTAGCAGAAATCACAAAGGTATGCTCTGCCGCTTCTGTATACCCGGTCTTAACTCCGTCGGCCCCGTCATAAAGCCACAGCATCCTGTTGATGTTATCCAGCTTGTTAGGCAGTCCGGCTTTTGCTCGGGGAAAATCCTTTGCTTTGGTGCCAACAATTTGCGAGAACACCGGGTTTTCCAGGCCGCAGCGGGCAATCAGCGCCATATCCCGCGCGCTGCTGTAATGACCAGGCTCAGTTAAGCCATCCGGGTTCACAAAATGGGTGTCATACGCGCCCAGCTTCTGGGCTTCCTGATTCATCAATTGCACAAATCCGTCCACGCTGCCGCCAATGTAGTCGGCTACCGCCACTGCAGCATCATTCGCTGAGTTTAGCAGCATGGCATAGAGCAGATCGTGCAAAGTAAATTGTTCGCCTGGCTCCAAGTACACCAAGGTGCCGTAGACTTTGTTGCGGTCCATAACATCAGGGCCGATGGTCACCTTGGCTTCCAGGTTTCCCTTCTCCAAAGCCACGATTGCGGTCATCATTTTGGTAATGCTGGCGATAGGCAGTCGTTCGTCAGGATTTCGCTGGTAGAGAATCTGCCCGCTGGCTGCATCCATAAGCATCGCGGCTTCGGCATTAATCGCAGGTTCTGTTTTCCCGGAACGTGCTGTCTGGGACTCAGCCAGTACGGGCTGGCCGGCAAGCATAACACACAAGGATAAAAACAAAACCAAAAATTTCTTCACTAAGTTACCCCCAGGAATTAGGAATTTTCCGGTTCGCGGTGAAAAATCTGCTCCAGGTCAGGGTGCAAAAAAGAAAGACCCAAAGGTCCGTGTCAAGTACCAAACTAATTGTATCTTTTAGTCAAAGGTTTTACAATATTTTTTCGACAAAGTGGCGATGAAAACTGGCTAACGGCTAACGGCGGTAGAAAAGCGCTATGCAGCCAGGACCCGTGTGACTCCCAATGATGCAGCCGATTTCGCTGTACAATATCTCTTTGACTTGAACCCTTGAACGGATTTCGGCTTCCAATACCGCAGCATCTTCGGCGCACATAGCATGGGCAATCCCCACAACCTGATTTTCGTGACCGGCAATATCCGCAGCAATGCTTTCCGCCAGTTTCCGTAAAGCAGGCCGGCGGCCGCGGACTTTGCCGGCGCTTTCGATTTTGCCCTCCGCTGTGAGCTGGAGCAGGGGCTTGATGTCCAAAAGCGTTCCCACCATGCCGGAGACCTTGCTCACCCTGCCTCCTTTGATCAGATACTCCAAGGTATCCACGGTAAAGACATAGCGCATCCGTGTTTTGTCTTTTTCCACCTCAGCAGCCAGTGCTGCCAAATCCATGCCCTCTCTGGCCAATTCCGCTGCCCGGATGGCCAACATGCCGGCGCCTAAACATGCCCCCAGAGAGTCGATCACTTCAATTTCCATCTCCCCCTGAAGCATCTCCCGGGCCAGGTTTGCGGTCTGAACCGTGCCGCTCAGCCCGGAAGAAAGGTGGATTGCCAGCAAACTGCTGCCATCAGCCCCTGCCTGGCGGTAATAGCTTACCAGGTCCTGCAGATTTGGCTGGGCGGTTTTCGGCAGCTCAGGCAAGTCCCGGAAGCGAGGGTAGAACTCTTCTGTGGTAAGGTCCACGCCTTCCAAATAGGACCTTCCTGCGATGTTTACCGGCATGGGCACTACCACGATCCCCAGTTCCCGCGCCAGACTGCCTGGAATGTCGCTGGAACTGTCCACAATGACCTTTACCATTGGCATCCCCGACCACTCCCTTCTTTCATTCTATAGGGTATTAATTAGGGTCGGAACTCATTCTTAAGGGTATTGCCGAGGGTCGGAACTCAGCTTTGTGGTATTCCGACCGAAAAATCACTCCAAAAAGCCGAGTTCTGACCCACGGAGCCCTACACCCTATAGCATGATCCTCCTTACCTCTTCCCAGATCTCATACCTCGCCGCACTGACCGCCCTGCCCTCGCTGTTGACAAAAAGATGCACTGTCCTGCCTTCACACAGCAATTTCTCGCCGCAGGCGATTTGATAGTCAAAGACCACTTTGCGCGGGGTGATTTCACCCACTTCAGCCCTGAGCTCAACCACATCGTCATACCTGGCAGCGGCCTTGTAGCGCAGGTTGGCCTCCACAACGGCCAGGGCCAGTCCTTCCGCCTCGAACCTGGTGTAAGGCAGCCCCAACTTCCGAAATAATTCCGTTCTGGCTACTTCAAACCAGACCAGGTAATTGGCATTATAGACAATGCCCATGGCATCTGTCTCACTGTACCTTACCCGTATCTCAGTCACAGTCTCCAACGTGCCCACCCCTTATTCCGCAATGGATTTACTGACTGCACTCGCTCCCCAAAAACCCAACACACCCATCAACACCAGAAAAATCCCCAGGTTTTTTGACAGGAAAGCTCCTCCCAGAAAACCGCCAAAAAAAGTTCCCATGTTTTGGGACATGTTATAAACGCCGCTGGTGGCCCCCACTCTGGTCTCGCTGGCCAGTTTGGTCACTCCGGCGGACAGAAGGGGCTGAGTCATGGAGAACCCGG